>JBBQXI010000226.1:0-6624 GCA_038209805.1 Bacteroidales bacterium
GATGTTCGTAAAAGTTAAAAACTGTGCCGAATGACCCGAAGCGACACCCAAAGCAGCAACTCCACCTTCGAGTGCTGCAATTCGCTGTTCAAACACATCGGTGGTCGGATTCATGATTCGGGTGTAAATGTTTCCGAACTCTTTCAGTCCAAAAAGATTTGCAGCATGTTCGGCATTATTGAATACGTACGACGAAGTTTGGTAAATAGGAGTAGCCCTTGAATTGGTAGTAGGGTCAACCTGCTGTCCTGCATGTAATTGCAGTGTCTCAAAATGTAATTTTCGTTCAGTCATGATACTTTATTTTAAGGGTTAAAAATCCGATTTGAAAAATATGTTGTGAATTTCTGTGATTGCTTTTTGAGTATCCTTTTGATCAACAATTAGATAACTAACTAAATCAGAAGCGCCAGAACCGCTCAACAGTACATTGATTTTGTGCTGAGCAACTGCTGTAAACAACTTGGCAGAAACACCATGATGTTGTTGCATGCCGTGACCAACAACTGCAATTAGCGAAACCTGATCTTCAATAATTATTTCACTAACCGAACTAAGAGGTAATTGTTTACAGATCTGTAAGGCCTTTTCAATATCATTCTTATGCAGGATGATATTAATGCTCACCTGTGAGGTAATTACCGATCGAATGTTAATAGCCGACTGATGAAAAGCCGTTGTTACTTTAGCCAAAATTCCGGGCTTGAAACCAACGCCGGGACCATTGAGCTTTAGTACCGCAATTTCGTCGGTATGAACTACGCTTTTAACCACATTGGGCGTAACAAACGATTCGGAATTGATAATGGTAGTCAACTCTTTTCCTTTATTTTTCAGGCGAAAAACATGAATGGGGATATGATTGCTGATTAGCGGCTCGACAATTCGCGGATGAATGGATTGCTCGCTGAAATACGATAATTCTGAAGCTTCAGCATAAGTCAGCCGTGGAATAAGCTGTGATTCAGGAATAAAAACAGCATCCGAAGTTCTAAACTCTACATCGAGTTCCCAAAGTTGGAGCGAATCAGCACCAATCAATCGAGTAATTCCGGCGGCAGAATAATCAGCTGATCGTTTGCCCAATCTTGCAACTTTCCCTCCTGAAGTAATTCCGTATGAACCAGGAATCAGATTTATACCTTTGGGGAGCAAAGTGCGAAGCTCGGCTGATTCTTCATACAAGATCGTAGCGTTTCCGTATTCTTTGGTCACTATTAACCCAACATTTTCAGGAAAAAGAAGGTTTGAACTGATTTGGCTTTTACTCAGAAATAAATGCAAAATACATGCAGTAATACGCTCGGAGTAACTGATTACCTGATCTTTCAATGATACAGAAAAATCGCCTGTAAATTCAATTCCCTTCAGTAAATTCTGAAGGCTTTTCAATTCATTAATCAAATTCTCATCGGATTTGGATTGATGAAAAACATTCAATCGCTCATTAATATGGCTCTGGATTTGATCAATAATGAGATCGGAAGTGACTGAATTGCTAATAAGTAATTCAATGCCCTGTTCAAGGATTTCTAGTATTTCTGGAACGGCGGAAACAACGACAGTTTCATCATTTTCTGATTCGGATAGAAGACTAGCGAAAGCTTCAAGAACAGGAAATTTAGATAAACTGCTTCCACCAAATCGTACGACACAATTTGACATGAGATAAGTTTAAAATTGAAATTTGAAAGAAATTGGATTTGGGTTCGAGCCTTTAAACAATATGAAAATCACACCGCCTAAAGGCTAGCGCATTATCATAGACATAAAGGACATCATGGAATCATTGCAACCCATTGGATGGGAAACACAGGAGGTTATATTTTTTGCTGAATGATTCATATTCGATTACCTGAATTAATGACTGCAAACATAAATAGTTTTGCAATATAGACAAAGAATTATCTGAATTGTTTCGAAAAAATCAGATTAAATAATTATTAAGTGCAATTTCTATCTGATTTTCAGTATTCTATCCTTACGCTTGAAGATGATCCTCTCCAAAAACAGTTTTGAAATTACTGGCGGTGATTTCTGCCAGCCCTTTTTCATCAATCTTTAGAATTTGCGCTGCCAATGAATAGATTTCGGCAATTGAAATTTTACGATCATCAGTTTCCAAAAACAAGCGCTCCATAGGAATTGACCGAAAAATGTCAAGTTTTGATTCATCATTCAGCAGTTGTTCTCCGATCGAAAAATAGAAATCGTGCTTTATCAAGCTCAAAGTAGTCTCCAAATTGCCCCGATAGCCATGAATGATCCATGGTAACCCTGATTTGCTTTCTTTCTTCATTTGCATTAAATCAGAATATGCACGTACACAATGAATAATCAATGGTTTACGATGATTATTTGCAATCGTAATCTGTCGCTCAAAGCACCATTCTTGCAATGCGAAGTCCATCACTATCGATCGGTCAAGGCCGCATTCGCCAATTGCAAGCATATTTTTATAAGCAGCTGCGCGATCAATAGCCTGAAAACATTCTTCCAGATTTACTTTCCCAATATGCCATGGATGTAGTCCAGTCGAAAAAAGAAAATCCGGTTCATCTGGAGATAAATCCTGAGCAAAAACATTCAGAATCTGAGTACTCCCTGTTTCAGAAGTTTGATGAATATGTAGATTTATTCGCTGCATATTTTTATAAGCTTGCCCATATTCTTGCTTGTGAAACACCCGGTGCTTTAATGTTTAAATCAAGAAAATATCCAAATGGAGTTTGCTCAACCGAATATCCGGCATTCAAAAGCCTTTTTTCAGCCTCGTTAAATAATTCTTTAGTAAATTCAGGAGAAGCTTTTGATTCGGATAAATGTGCAAAAGAATGAAGAATAATAGAATTGGTTTCATTCTTTCTTGCAACCCATTTCAAATGGTTAACAAGCTTTTTTTCACGAGACTTAAGATCATTTTCTTCATCTGTTTGTTCAACCTGAATAAACGAAAGAATCGCTTTTGAAAATTGCTTCCCCTCAAGAACCTCTTCGGTATTTTCCAGATTTTTCTGCTGTGGAAAATAACTAAACTCGTCAACGAACATACATAATACTTTCACTTCTACTTTATTTTAATTCATCAAATTTACTCGCTTTTTGATGAAGTATTCCTCGATTGATAATTTATCTTAAATTTGAATTCTATTTATACTAGAAAATGAACCTGAAAACGGCTTTCCAAACTATTGTGAT
Source organism: Bacteroidales bacterium (assembly GCA_038209805.1). Taxonomy (GTDB): domain Bacteria; phylum Bacteroidota; class Bacteroidia; order Bacteroidales; family Prolixibacteraceae; genus Aquipluma. The sequence continues at coordinate 3,199 of JBBQXI010000226.1, forward strand.
TCTTCTGTTGGCGCTGCCAATTGCAGTAATCGGGCAGATATCCCGGGGTGGAATTCCAATTCAAATCCAGAAGTTAAAGTCGTATTCTTCTAATACTACTGATTTGGTTGTTATGCCAACTATCGACAATTTGAAGATGAGAGGACTATATCGGATTACTGATGGAAATATGCTAAAACCATTTCGTTTTGCACACTCCTTCGATGTATCGCTAAATCTCAATAATTCAGGCACATGGTATAATACAACAAAAGTAAATGTCTGGCAGTTACACATTCGTTCAACCGGTGCGTACTCATTAAACCTGATTTTTGATCAGTTTAATTTACCTGAAAATGCACGATTGTTCCTGATAAGTGAGAATACTGGCGAAATAAAAGGTGCCTATACTTCGGATAACAATTCTGAAAAGCACATATTTGCTATTGAACCCATTGAAGGTGATGAACTTCTTGTACAATATGAAGAGCCTGTTGATGTTCCTTTTCGGGGAGAACTGCAAATTGCAAAAGTTGCACACGATTATGTTGGGATTGTGACCAAAGATCATCGGCCATTAGGTATTTCAGGCTCTTGCAATGTGAATGTGAACTGTGATATAGCCAACGGAACTGAAAATGTGCGCGACGGCGTTTGCCGGATTATTATTGAAGGTACTGAAATATGCACCGGCACAATGGTAAATAATACTGCATTAGATGGAACTCCTTACATTCTAACAGCATATCACTGCATTAAAAACGATAAACAAGCTCAGTCTTCTGTATTTCTATTTAATTACGAATCGCCTTATTGTGCATCAATTGACGGTGACGTGAGCCATTCGTTATCTGGAAGTTCTCTCAAAGCATCATTCGATAGTCTCGATTTTGCTTTGGTTCGCCTCAATAATACACCGGCAGCTAATTACCGCCCTTATTTATTGGGTTGGAATAGAAAAAACATAGCGCCAAGCTCATCCATTTCTATTCATCACCCATTAGGTGACATCAAGAAAATTTCGATTGACAATGATCCCGCGATAACCGCAAAATTCAACACTAGTTATCTGTCTAATGGATTCTGGAAGATTTTGCGATGGGACTATGGAGTTACAGAAGAAGGTTCTTCAGGGGGGCCGCTTCTGGATCAAAACAAGCAATTAATAGGCTCACTAACAGGCGGATCAGCAAGCTGCCCACCAGGATTACCTACCAATGATTATTTTGAAAAATTTGCTTTGGCTTGGGATTACAGAACAGAAAGCAGTAAACAGTTAAAATTCTGGCTCGATCCGATAAATTCGAATGTTGAGAAACTTGATGGTATGACTGTAAATTCAGAAACAACGCTTTGTAGTCCTGAAACCAATTTTAAAGATACAGACACTCATACAATCGTTAAAATACCTGACGTAATAACTAATAAAGGTTATTACAGTGGTTCAAATTTGGTTGGATTTACTGAATTTGCAGAGCAATTTAAATTTTCGAAAAGCTGTGAGCTGTCTGGCATTTCGTTGGGCATCGCTAAAGTAAAATTGACTACGACAAACTCTACATCCTATATCAGTGTCCGAGTTTATGAAGGAACAGATAAGCCTGAACGATTACTGATAGATAATGACAGATTCTATCTAAAGAATTTTTACGGCGACGCTATGAATTATCTTTCTTTCTCTAATTCAATAAAAACATCAGGAAACTTTTTCGTTTCCTATGACATTTCAAAAATAAATGCAGGCGATTCTTTGGTGGTGTATATGGCAAACCGAAAAGCGGACATCACAAATAGTTTTTTCCTCAAAAATAGCTCGGGATGGTCAACATACAATTCGCAGAATCTGGAAGGAAATGGTTCCGCTTTGCTTGTCGAACTAATAGCCTGTGATATTAAAGACACAGCTTCAGTTGATACCACAAAGTCGAGCTTACTTGAGGCTCGTTTCTATCCCAATCCATTCTCCGGAAGTACAACTTTGTGTATTGAAACGATTGATGATATTGATTCCCCGGAAGATATTGCTATTTATGATCTGCTTGGAAAAAAGCAAAATGTGACCTTCACACAAACGGGATTAAATAAAATGAGTTTAAATTTCAATGGCAAAAGAGCCGGGATATATTTTATACATCTACAATCGGGTGGCAAAAAGATTATCGGGAAAGTGGCATATTTCCCTTAAACACAAGGATTGAAGGAATAGATTATTTGGCAATTTCAAAAAATCCTGCCATTCGCGTCGCTTCTGATGTGGTCATGAAATCGGCCTTTGATGTTTGAATCAGATCGGCCACCGTTTTATACGATGGGCAATTCGCAATACTAATCTTCTTTTTTTGCGCATGTACCTTGTCAACCAAGGTTTTAATCTTTGTGAAGTCTTCGAAAGGTATATTTCCGGTTCCTTTCCATGCCGTTAATTCGTTGAAATCTACCTCAATCAACGGCATTTTATTCGAGTCGATATTTTGGTCAATATCTTTTAAATTGCCTGCCAGACCCAGAAAGCTTGACTTGATATTGTTTATTTTTTCGAGTTGTGCTTTGTCTTTAATCAAAATTTGCAATTTTCCCTGATGTACAGTTCCATCGATTTTATATGTCAGCATATCTGAAAAAGGTCGCATTTCATTGGCAAGCTGCTTATAGATCTGAACGGGTTGCGTTGTGAAATTCAGTATTAGAAAAATATCGCCGGAATATCCCGGAATAATTTCACCATTGTTCTTTTTAAACTGATTGTAAAGAGGGTAGAGGTATGCTTCTGTTAGGGTTGGCAATTTGTGGTTCGCGCTATCAGGCATAAGCGGCGTCACATACAATTTTCCGTAGATATACATCACATCAGCCTGATAATTAAGAATTCCGTTGCCAATTGATTCCCACAATTCAGACTGATCGCTAAAATTGTGCGATGAAATGATCGGTTTGGCATTTTTTTGTGAAAATGAGAACTGAATCGTAAATACAAACAAAACGCCAAAAAGTAAGATCTTCTTCATATATCCGAATCTTTGAGATCAGTAAAATTACTTTTTTTCGATTTTAAATCGGAGAAGTACATTATTATTTTTTACAATAATATTACAATTGCAATTTCTTGAGTACTTTCGAATTCCCAAATAGAAAACCAAAATGATTTCTGAAAAGGCCAAAAATATTACTCCTTTTATCGTTATGGAAGTTCTTGAGCGAGCTTCGGTATTGGAAAAAGAGGGTAAAAACATTATTCATTTAGAAGTTGGAGAACCTGATTTTGATGTTCCGGCATGCGTGTTAAGAGCTAGTGAAACAGCCATGAAACAAGGCCGGACACATTATACGCACAGTCTGGGCGATCCGGAATTGCGACAGGAGATTTGCAACACCTACATGAAGAACTATGGCGTTCATATTTCTCCCGAACAGATTATCATTACTTCAGGAACATCGCCTGCCATTTTG
>JBBQXI010000227.1:0-6624 GCA_038209805.1 Bacteroidales bacterium
ATTGCCATCTGCAGGAACTGCCACTGGTCTTTGCTGATCAGGAGCAACGGGTATTTGCGGGCCAAACGACATCTGGAAAAACGAATGAATGGTGACCCCGCCTGCATTGATAGCAGCCACGCCGGTGGGCGCTACTACCACCATTCGCTTGGGCGATTGTTTCTTCAGGTTACGCAAAAAAGTGGTTTTCCCGGTTCCGGCTTTTCCAGTCAGAAAAATGTTTTGGTTGGTGTACTGAAGAAAATTAAAGGCAAGCTCTAATTGTGGGTTCGACTGATATTCCATTGCAGCAGATGGTTTATTGGAGTGATGGCTGATTTGTGATGTTCTCCTGCAAAGGTATTAAAAAGCGAGTTATTTGGGGAAAATATTTGCTTGTGCTTCTATTTGAATTTTGCCCTTGCTTTAACAAGAATTGGTCATTAAATCAGAGGGAATAAATCTCTTTTAACAACTTTTGAGAAGCGCTTTTGGAATGAATGCAAATAAAAACAAATATATTAAGACAAAAAAGTCTTTAAATGCCAACCGAACTGATTTGCTTACGTATAGCTGAATAAATCCGGAATCAAAGGATGTATTTCTTCTGAACTATTTATAAATTTCAGAAACCCTAATATAGGGTTATTTAAAATATCAGTTGGTTTATTCAACTGGCACCTAATAGCACAAAGTTATCGTTGATCGTTTCCCGAATTGAATCCCGAATATGGGGTCTCAGAACCTTTACTAATTATGAGCAATTAAAATCAAATCTATGAAAAGACTATTAACCTTATGTGTGGTCGTTTTAATGACCATAAGTTTGAATGCATAAAATAATTCTTCCCAGTTGTATTTATTATTTGAGTTTATGCAGGTAGATGGATTAAATGGGTCTGATTATCAGCAAGTAGAAGAATTTTGGTCGGGCATCCACAAACAACGGGTTGCCGACAAATCAATTCTTGGATGGGATCTTTGGTCTTTGACTCCATCGGGTACCAAGCAAGGGTCACAATATTTGACAGTTACATTGTTTGCCAATCTTCAGGATATGTTGAAATCAATTAATTCTTTGGATGTTTACGGATATGCAAAAAAGGCTTATCCAAACAAAACAGACAAAGACCTGAATGTGATGTTTGATAAAACCGGAAAATCCAGAGATATGGCCAATCAGGTTCTCTTTAAGATGGTTGATCAGACGAAAAGCGACTTTGACATGAAAGTGGGAACAATTGCAACTTTGGATATTATGAAGCAGTTGGACGACAGCTATGAAAAAGTTGAATCTGAAATATTTAAGCCTTGGCACCAACAAATGGTCGATCAAGGGAAAAAGGGAAATTGGGGAATACTCCGTGCCATTTTACCCGCTGGGAGCGAGGCATACGCCACGCACATTACTTTTAGTATGTATAAAGATGAAGCGCAGCTGGCTGCATTTATGGAAGATTCGGTTGGCGCAATGGATTTGACAACACAACTTGCAGTGAAAGAAGGGCTAAAAACCAGAGAGGATAAAGAAGTGAAAATTGGCAAGTTGATCATGACAGTGAAATAATTTTTTCAATTGTAGAATGTAAAAAGGCGGCTCGTAATCATTTGCAAGTCGCCTTTTCATATTTTATCCGAAGCAATAAATACGATTATCTGGCACTTCTTACTTTTCCGGAGCCTGCAATCGACTGGTCGATCATTGGTCTGCCTTTGTAGGTTACATTTCCGGAGCCAGCCAGACGAACGAACAGGTTTTTATTGGCTTCAACGTCTACGTTTCCTGAGCCTGCAATCTTGATCGAAACGTCATCTGCACTAAAATCCATTCCTTTGAAGTTCCCACTGCCCGAAATGGCCACGCTCAAATCCTGTGCAGCTGCTTTTCCGGCCAAAACGATGTCGCCCGAACCGGAGATTGATGATTTTACACGCTCTGCCGAAAGCTCAGATAATCTGATGTTTCCGCTTCCACTCACACCAAGGTCAAGGATTTTGGTCTTGATCTCATTTTCAGCAATAATATCGCCCGATCCGGAAACGCCCAAACCATTAATTTCAGGAGTAGTGATGTAAATAGTTACTTCGCCAGGTTGAAATGTTTTCCAGAAATAATCCTTATTGGGGAAGCGGATAATCAGTTTTCCATCTTTCACTTCGGTTACGATTTCGTCGAGTGTTGACGATTTTGCTACAATTTCGAGGTTTTGTTTTGATCCTTGTTCCAGATGTACTTTGGCGCCAATTCGTAAAGAAATTTCAGTAAACGGATCGACCTTCCGGCTTTGTTCTTCAGCCTGAACCTTAAAGCCTGTCAGGATAAAGGCGAATAAAATGAACGATGTTGCTAATCTTGTTTTCATGGGTTCTGTATTTTGATGTTATATAAGTTCTCCTTTTTAAACGTTTATATAGACGTCAAATTATTCGGGAAGTTGCATCGCGGTAAAAAAAAGTGTACAACCGGAGGGATCAGAAGTGAAAGCCTTGCCCGGGAAACCTATTTCGTTGCGAGATGCGAATTGCGGGTTTTACGAACGTGCATCCCGCAACTCGTAACAGTTTTATTTTGCCAACTGCGACTGAAAACTGCAAACTTGATTCTATTCATCGTCCAGATCAAACAAGCCATCAGGAATCTGCAATTCTATCTCGCGGAGATCTTCATTCAACCGAACAATCAAATCTTCGTTTAGCGGAACCATTGCTTCTTTTCCCTGGTAAACGACCGAAAGTAAAAGGTTTCCGGAGAAGTCGTTCATTTCGGTAATTTCACCAATTAATCCGAGTGTTTGGTCGAATAACCGATAACCCACAAGCGCATTTGTATTCAATTCATCTTCGAACTCAATAACATCGTCCTGATGCACGAAAACAGATAATCCGCAGATGGCTTTGGCTTTTTTATCCGAATCAATCCATTCAAGGTTTGTAATTACAGCTTCGCCTGATTTAAATCGCAGTCCTTCTTCGGAAATGAAAAAGGGAACGAGTAAATTATCTATTTCAAGAAAAAGAGTCGGACTTTCTTCGAGGGTTTCGTAATACTGTTCTTCAAACCGGATAACCAGTTCGCCATGTATTCCATGAGGCTTCTGAACAAAGCCAACTTTTATGCAATCGCTTTTGGGTATTGTTTCCATAGTGGTAAAAATTTATGCTGAGCTGGCTGACACTAATATTTGGAAAATTAGCATTAACATTCAGAAATACAATGACTTGTAAAGAAAGAGCGATGTCTGGTCGAAGTATAGAAAAAAGCGACAGATTTCTCTATCGCTTTTATAAGTTGTCTGTTTTATTCCGAAGTTTAAAACAGGATTCGACTAGTTGTTATCCTTCAGTTTCTTCAGGAGCAGCTTCTTCAGCTACTTCTTCAACAACTGGTGCAGGTTCAGAAGCGGCTTTGGCAGCAGCTACAGCTTCGGCATTGCGTTTAACAATAGCATTGGCTCTTTCTGCGCTCTTTTTAGCTTCCATTTCAAGCTGAGTCTTGCGTGAAGCCTCAACATTGCTAACTAATCCATCTTTCTTAGCCTGAACTTTGTTCGCTTTCTCGGCTACCCAAGCGTCGAACTTAGTTTCAGCTTCTTCAGCAGTGAAAGCGCCTTTGGCTACACCACCTAAAAGATGTTTTTTGTACATTACTCCTTTGTAAGATAAAATAGCTCTTACTGTGTCGGTTGGTTGAGCACCATTGGCAAGCCATGTTAAAGCTTTGTCAAAATCGAGTTCAATAGTAGCAGGATTTGTGTTTGGATTATAAGATCCAATCCTTTCAATGTTACTACCATCCCGTGGCGCCCTGCTATCAGCTATCACAATGTGATAGTAAGCATACCGTTTACGACCATGTCGTTGCAATCTGATTTTTGCTGGCATTTTGCTTAAGTTTAAATGATAAACAGTTATTCAAAAATTTGTGGCGCAAAGATAAAACTTTAATCCTGAATTCAAAATCGGTTTTAAAAGTTTCTGGAATGTATCGTTTTATCTATTAATCGGTATTCCGGAACAATAAAAGCGCTTTCTCTGAAGTTCGATTAACAGCCAAATAAATATCTTTGTACCGACACAACCTTGAAACCTGTATTGGCATCTTAATTTTATTAGTTGTTTATTTTTCAAAAGAAGTATAAAAACATGAAACCACTTAAATTTTTCGTTCTTGTTTCAATCGCCTTACTCATTGCTTCGTGCAACAAGAATCAGGATGAAGGTTCTGGTACAGGTGATGCAATCATTGTGGTCAAAAAATCAGGAACAAATACGATTTACGGAGTATCTCTGTATGCTTATTCGTTTAGTCCATTCAAAAGCGTAAAAGCCACCAGTTCAGCCGATGCTACAAAAACGTATACGCTGAAGGGGAATCAAGGGTATAAGACAAATTTTGCCTACGAAGCTCCTGATGCTGAATTTACGACCACAAAACCAGTTGCTTCTACCTTTAATTTCTCTGCCGTTTTTGAGAATGGTGTTACTGACGAGTTTACAGATGAATTGACTGCAAGTGTTTTATCTGTTCCAGTCCTTGATGTGCCTAAATTTGATACAACCACCACTGAGCTTACAGCAACATGGGTATCAGTGACTGATGCTGATAGTTATGCCATCAATATTCTGGATGGTTCAACAATGGTTTTTGGAAGCCTTGAACTTGCCAATACGATAAAATCATATACGCTAAGTTCGACTTCAAATGGATGGTTTACCGGAGTCACCCCTGTTGTAGGAAAAACTTATACGGTCAGGCTCAATGCCTATTTGTACGAGCCCAACGGTAATACCTATAATATGCAGTCGGTCTCTATGGCAGAAAAATCAATCGTTTGGGGCAAGTAAGTAAAAGAAAATAAGATTCGATCAAATCGGTCGATTCAACTTGATTAAGTTGAATCGACCAATTTTTTTGTTTAGATAACAAATGTTTAATGTGACCTTCCGATTCACGATTGATTTTCTACTTTTGTTTTTAGTAACATTTAAAAGAAAAAAATGATTTTCAAAGAACAGGTAAAAGGTCTCAATGATCGCCGGGATGCGTTAAGGAGGCATCTTTGACTACGATCAGAAAGTGATCCAACTACAGGAAGAGGAACTGAAAACTCAGGATCCTGCTTTCTGGAATAATCCAAAAGAAGCTGAGGCTCAGATGAAAGTAGTTCGTTCGATTAAAGTATGGACTGACGGATTCAAACAGGTTGACCAAGCCATGGAAGATTTGCTGGTCTTGTTTGACTTTTTCGAGATGGAGGAGGCGACGGAGGACGATGTTGAACAGCAATTCAATGCAACTCTTGAGGCTATAGAAACTCTCGAAACCAAAAATATGCTCCGAAAAGAGGAGGATAAATTAGGAGCAATTTTGCGCATTAATGCTGGAGCTGGTGGCACCGAAAGCAACGATTGGGCCGAAATGCTGATGCGTATGTACATGCGTTATGGCGAGAAACAGGGCTACAAGGTTAAAACTATTGAATATCACGAAGGCGACGAAGTTGGCGTGAAAAGTTGTACCATCGAATTTGAAGGCGAATATGCTTACGGCTACCTGAAAAGTGAAAATGGAGTGCATCGTCTGGTGCGTCTTTCTCCTTTTAATGCACAGAGTAAGCGAATGACTTCTTTTGCTTCAGTTTTTGTTGCGCCAGCTATTGACGACACCATTGAGGTCGAAATTAATCCTGCCGATATTACCTGGGATACTTTCCGATCGGGTGGAGCAGGCGGGCAGAATGTGAATAAGGTTGAAACCGGAGTTCGTCTACGTCATGCACCAACGGGCATTATCATAGAAAATACCGAAAGTCGTTCGCAATTCGGGAACAAAGACAATGCGCTTCGTTTGCTGAAATCTCAGTTATACGAACTGGAGCTTCGGAAACGACAGGAAGCTGAGCAGCAAATCAACGCCACAAAGAAAAAGATTGAATGGGGATCTCAAATCAGATCGTATACACTGCAGCCATACAAGCTGGTAAAAGATGTGCGGACCGGATTTGAATCGGGCAATGTGAACGCTGTCCTTGACGGCGGAATTGATGGGTTTATTAAGGCATTTTTGATGGAATTTAGCGATGATGTGAATTGAAATAGTAAACATTTAAAATTGATGTCCAAATGAAAAAAAGAGCAATTTCAGTTGTAGCGGTTCTTTTGATAATTTCCATAGGAAATTATTTTAGGATTATCTCTGACGGGAGTGTCAGGACTGTTGAGTTTTTATCAATTTTTGCGATTGGAGCATTGTCCGGAATATTATTAACTCAAATTATAGCTGCAGTGAGGGATAAAAATAAGTTATCCTGATTGACAAAAATAAGTTCATAACTCATAATCAACAATTGAAATGAATCCAATTATACGGTTAGTAGAGAAGCGCGATGTTCCGGGAATTCTGGAAATATATGCACCTTTTATTCTTGAAACATCCGTCACTTTTGAAGAGATTGTTCCTGATGAAGTTTCATTTTGGGAACGAATTCAGGGAATAATGGCCGAATTGCCTTACCTTGTTTGCGAAATCGATGGGCGGATTGCCGGATATGCTTACGCAACAGGTTACCGAAGTCGTGCCTCATATCGGTGGTCGAAAGAAGTTACCGTTTATATACATCCCGATTTTCACCGCAGAGGAGTGGC
>JBBQXI010000228.1:0-6602 GCA_038209805.1 Bacteroidales bacterium
CAGAGGTATGGTTCGGTTTTAAAATACGAATTATTTTCCCAATTAATACTTGTCTGGGGTACCCTGTAACTGCTTCGAATTTCTTATTTACATATTCTATAACTCCATCGGTATTAGTAATTACAACAGAGGCTGGATTTTGCTCTATAGCAACCGAAAGTTTGAGAATTTCAAGATCTGCTTTTTTTCGATTTGTAATATCCTCTTTAATAGCCATGTAATTAATAATTGTCCCTGCTTCGTCGCGGATTGGCGATATTAAAATAGATTCCCAATAAAGTTCGCCATTCTTTTTCCTATTTTGTATTTCTGAATGGTATTCATTGCCCGAAGTGATCATATCCCAGAGCTTAATATATTCATCATTTGGGGTATATCCTGATTGCTGAATTTTAGGATTTTTCCCCTTCACTTCATCCAATTCGTAGCCTGAAATTTGAGTAAATTTCGAATTTACATATTCAATGTTTCCTGAAGTATCGGTAATAATAATACTTGCCGGACTTTGTTCTATCCCTTTTGATAACTGAATAATTTTCTGTTCGCTTTGTTTTCGGTTGGTAATGTCATGCCCTACGCCAACTAATCCGATTATTTCGCCTGAATCGTTGGTTAAAGGTATTTTGCTGGTTAAATAATATCTTTTATTGCCATCCCGATCAGTAAAGAATTCGAGCTTATTTAAAATAGGTTGGGCAGTTTGTATAACCGACAGGTCATCACTGAATGTATCTGAAGCATCCCCGGGATAGGATGATTCCATATCCGTTTTCCCAATAACGTCGCTTTCGCTGGTTAAACCCAAAACCTCCAGATCAGCTTTGTTTGAAATTAACTTCCGGCCCAAAGTATCTTTCACATAAATAGGATCAGGTATGTTATCGATTAATGTTCGCAAAAGGATTCTTTCGTCTTTAATTGCTTTTTCTGCTTTTTGGCGCTCTGTTATGTCAGATAAAACACAATGCGTTTGTTTAAATTTCCCTTCTGTGGTGTGACTAATTCGACCTTCAAGCTGAATGAAAATTGTTGAGCCGTCCTTTTTTATCATTTCTAAATCAGACTGAGCCTTTCCTGTTGCCTTAAAAATAGCAAATCGTTTATGTATAGATTCTACATATTCCGGTGTTAAAAAATCGCCAAACCAACAGCCTACAACTTCATTTTTCTTATAGCCTGTCATTTCGAGCCAGGTTTGGTTGACATCTGTTACGCACCAGTTCTCATCCAACGATTGATATCCGATAGGTGCTTCTTCGTACAACTTTTTAAACCGTTCTTCACTTTCCCTAAGTTCTTCCTCTGCTATTTTGCGTTCTGTAATATCCCGCAAAATCCCTTCATGAAAAAGAATTTCTCCATTGGTATCCATCGAATACCAACCGTGATCTTCAACCCAAATGCCAGATCCATCTTTCTTTTTAAGCCTGAAGATTCCCATTTCCTCATACTTCTCTTGTAATACTATACTTTCCCGTTCTTCAGGCTGAAAGTAGAGTTCATTTTTTATGTCGATTGCCAATAATTCTTCTTTCGAATCGTATCCAAGCATCTCGACCATTGCATTGTTTACTTCAACAAATTTCCCCTGATGTGTACTCTTATAAACTCCATCAGGTAACCGCTCAACCAGGTTTTTATATACCTTTTCACTTTCAAGTAATTCTGCCTCCATTTTTATCAGTGTGCTGTGGTCTTTGGCCTGAATTGATTCCTGACTTTCAGAAAATTCTGGTATGGCTGTTTTGTGTAAATAGGTACGACTTAGTTTTTGTATGGTCCGTAACTGGAGGCTGAAACTTAATTCATCAAATGGATATTGGAAATAAGCGTCAGCTCCTGATTCAATAACCTCATCAGGCAAATACTGCTGAGCCGTTTGAGTGCCATAAAGAATAACAGGTGTTTTAGCGCCGGATGGTTTGGATTTGAATATTTTGCAAACTTCAGTACCACTTTGATTTGGTAATTCGATATTCAGAAAAACAATATCAGGTTGTTCTGATGTAACCAACGAAAATAGATCACTTCTGAGAGTATTGCACAGAATTTCAGGTTTTGTTTCCGTCTTCAGGATTAATGATTTTATTGCAGAAACACTTACATCTGACTTGCCAACAATGATATATTTACTCATATTGAATTAATTATTGAATATGAATTTTGGTTTAATGGCAATCTGAAGGAAACCAAAGTCCCCTCCTTTGTCGTACTTTCTATCCATATTTTTCCATTATGTTGAGCTATAAAATCTTTACACAAGATCAATCCCAGGCCAGTTCCAAGTTCGTCTTCGGTACCAGTGGTATTGGTGTGTTTATCAATTCTAAAAATTGAAGAAAGTCTTTCAGAAGAAATGCCAATTCCTTTATCTGACACTGAAATTTGCATTTCGGTGCCAAGTAGGGTAGCTGAAACTTTAATTTTTCCACCTTTAAATGAAAATTTTATGGCATTCGAAATTAGATTTCTAAGAATCGAATCGAGCATGTTTTTATCAGCAAAAACATAAAGGTTTTTACTTACAGAAACTGATATTTTAATGTTTTTGCTAACAGCAGCACTTTTAATCATACTTATTGATTCGTTCACTTGTGTTCTGAGATTTAGCATTTCAGGATTAAATTGGCTTCTGCCTATTTGATTTTGCGCCCAAGTCAATAAGTTTTCGAGTAATTGGTAGGCATGCTTCGATGCGCTTTCGATTGTTTTCAGTCCTGTGAGAACTGTTTTCTGGTCAAGTTGATCGAAATTACTGAGCATTAAATCAGTGAATCCGAGTATTGCATTAAATGGGCTTTTAAGATCGTGTGCAATGATTGACATGAATTTGTCCTTGGTGTCGTTAACTTCCTGAAGCTCCTTCGCTTGTTTTGCCAATAATTTCTGAGCATTTTTTCTTTCGGATATTTCAGTTATGTGAACGATATATCCTGAAATTTCTTCGTATTGATTGAATGTTGGATTAATGAAACATTCGAGATCGCAAATGCCTTTACATGTTGTTTGATATAGGTTTTGGCTCTTTATTGCTTCGAAATTGTAAACTAATTCATATTTTATCGTTTTTCCTGCTTTAATATCAGCTATTTTTTGTTCAGACAGATGTGGATTTGTAAATAAATTTAACCCTTTTATATCGCTAATGTTTTTTAGACCAAACAAATCAAAACAGGCCTGATTAGCGTCCAATAAAAATCCTTCTTTATCATACAATTCAATTGAAATAGGAGACTGTCTGAAAATATCAATTAATCCCGGATTTTCATGAATTGGTTCTTGGAACTTAGTCTTCATTACCGATATCTTTCATAATTATGCGAACCTAACTCGGAATACTAAATCAAAAATCTTATTCGAACATAATAGAAATAAGAATTGACAAGATAAATAAATAAAACTGTCTTTTAAAAGTAAATGATTATATGATTTTGAGTCAATTAATTAATTTTAGTTAGGAATGAATATGCCAAATACAATTAGCTTCAATTTTTGCCGATAGGAAGCAAATGTATAAGTTCATTTTTGTTTCTCTCTCAACATGTAACAAGTGTCCGATTGGTTTACAATTATAGTATAAGATAAACTGAATTATACTTTCTTTGTATTTCCTTATTGTGTTATTGATGACAGAATTTGATTATTTGTTTCGTAAATACCACCGGCGACTTTTACTCTATACATTAAAGTTTGTAGAAAGTGAAAACGATGCGCTCGATATTGTACAAAACGTTTTTGTTGCCATATGGGAAAATGGAAAATATAATCAAAAGGAAGAATTGGTTCAGGCTTATCTGTTTAATTCCATCAAAAATGGTTGCCTGAATTACTTGAAGCACCAAAAAATCGTACAAAAGTTCGAAAACGAAACTTCATTTCAGTTGGTAGAAATGGAAGCAGTACATTACCAATCGGGTGAAAAATCACTCATCGAAAGCGAAAACCTGAAACAAATTAATGACGCTATTGATTCGTTGCCTGATATTTATAAAGAAATTATTGTACTCAGCCGTTTTGAAGGACTTAAAAATAGTGAGATTGCCGATCAACTAAACTTACCGATTCGAACGGTTGAGACTCGGGTTTTCAGGGCTCTTTCAGCATTGAAAGAAAAGATTTCGCGGAAATCATTTTTTATTCTTTTGTTCTTTAGAGGTTTACAATAGAGTGTAAATTATTTGTGAAGAAAAGTTGGTTTTTCTGACGTAGTGTGAACTGTTCAGTTGTCTTAGTATTGTCAAAAGAAAAGATACAGCTGAATGAAAAACAAAGAATACACCGAAAACCTGATTGTTCGCTATTTGAATGGGAATTGTACCCCGGAAGAACAAGCAGAATTAAAAATCTGGATTGAAGAATCTAATGATACTAAGAGCGAATATCTTTCTATAAAAGATATTTGGGACTCACTAAACGCTCCAAGAGAAAATACTGCGGAACAACTTGCACTTTTCTATAAAAATCAATACACAAGAATCAAAAGTTCGCGAATCGTATGGATTCGTTCATTTTCGGCTATAGCTGCAATACTGATTGTTGGGTTAATATTTTCTGTCTTAGTTCCGACAAAAACCACAAATCTATCTGAAAGCGTTCAGGTTTTTTCAGTACCTATGGGATCGCGATCAAAAGTGATTCTTGCCGACGGGTCGGAAGTAAGCCTGAACTCAGGAAGTGAGTTAAAATATTCGTCTGGATTCTCATCACAGAATAGGGTGGTGAGTCTAACCGGAGAGGCTTTCTTTAAAGTGAAGACCGATAAAGAACATCCGTTCACTGTAAAAACTTCTGATTTTGATATAAAGGTCACCGGTACCAAATTTAATGTCTGTTCGTATGCTGATAATAAATACTCAACAGCAACATTGGAACAGGGAAAAATCAGTCTTCAGTTAAAAGATAACTCAAAGATGTTGAAAGTTGAACCAGGAGAAAAATTTCAACTCGACCGAAAAACCCTGATACATTCATTAGATCAAGCTGATGTAGAATCTGAAATCGCCTGGAAGGACGATCAGTTCATTTTTAAGAATATTCCTTATTCTGAACTCGCCAAACGCCTCGAACGTTGGTATGATGTAAAACTGAATTTTTCTGATCAAAAGCTTCAAGGCTATGCTTTTACCGGAAAGTTTAAAAATCAGGAAACCATTTGGCAAGTGTTGGACGCGTTGAAACTGACTTCGCCAATTGATTACCAGAAAACGACTTTTAGAGAATTCACTATCATATATAAACCATTAAAATATAATTAATTAAACAAAAAAGACGAATTGTCGCCACAACAATCCGCCTTCCAAAAAACAATCATTTTTACATTAATTGTCTAAACATTTCAAAACTATGAAAAAAAAATGGATTCACCCGAAGGGAATGTCTCTTATTGACGTCCCTTTAATTGTACGTATTATGAAACTAATAACGCTTTTTTTGTTTGTTGCAGTGATGCATGTTTCCGCAGCAAGCTATTCGCAAACGACTAAACTTAAAATTGTTGGCCAAAATCTGACACTTGGGGAAATTATGGAGCGGATTGAAAATCAGTCTGAGTTCTCGTTTTTCTTTAATGCCAATCAGATTGATTTGACAAGACGAATGAGTATTGATGCTGAAGACCAACAAATAAATAAAGTTTTGGACCAGATTTTGGCAGGTACCGGATTAACTTATACGGTGAATAACAAGTTGATTGTTATCCATAAACAAGGAGAAACCGACAACGTTTTTTCGAATCAGCAAATAAATAAGATTTCCGGAAAAGTGATCGATTCTGCCGGATTACCATTGCCCGGAGTATCTGTCGTTGTGAAAAAAACAACGAATGGTGTGATTACTGACATGAATGGACAGTATAATTTATCGAACGTTCCGGCCGGAGCTACTGTTTCGTTTTCATTTGTTGGAATGAGAAGTCAGGAAATTGTTGTGACGAATCAATCGGTTATTAATGTTACCATGGAAGATGAATCAATTGGCATCGAGGAAGTAGTTGCAGTTGGATATGGTACACAGAAGAAATCGAATATGACAACTTCTGTTTCACAATTTAAGAATGAACGTCTTGAAGAACGGGCAATAACCAGAGTCGATCAGGCGATGGTTGGACAATTGGCTGGGGTTAATGTTAAACAAACTACAGGTTCACCCGGAAAAGCTTTTAGTATTCAGGTACGCGGAACAGGATCAATAAGTGCAGGTAATGAGCCTTTGTATGTTATTGATGGATTTCCATTATCGACTGCTACAACCAATGGATCTGGAAATTTTGCAACTGGTAGCCCGTTAGATAACATCAATCCTAATGATATCGAATCCATTCAGGTTTTGAAAGATGCAGCTGCAGCAGCAATTTATGGTTCACGAGCTTCTAATGGAGTTGTGCTTATTACAACCAAAAGAGGTAAAACCGGAAAACCAAAAATTACTTATAACACATATTTCGGTATCAATCAGGCTTCCAGAAAAGTAAGTATGTTGGATGGAGCAGGTTGGATCGACAGGGCGACTAAAATAATCAACGGACAATACATGGCAAAATATGGTTCAAAGGGTGCTCAGCCAACCGATGATACTGCAACCAGAACAGGAATTGTTGGATCGTT
>JBBQXI010000229.1:0-6563 GCA_038209805.1 Bacteroidales bacterium
TGCACCCGCTGCCACAGCCCCCGTGGCGACACCGGCGGTGCCTGAGCTTTCACCCGCCGAATGTTCGGCGCGTCTGGCGGCGCTGTTCCCGGCGCTCTTCAATCTGGTGCAGCCGCATCCGCTGAAGCTGCGCATCCAGGCCGACATCCAGTTGCATGAAGCCCAACCACAAAACGTTCGGTAAATAAATACTGAACGCCAAGTTCAACACCAAAAGAACTGACCGACCGATTTTCTTCGGAAAGAAACAGTCGATAACCATTAAACTGCAAACCAAAGTTGAGTTTTGGAGAGACTTTCCGTGCAAAGGCCAGCCCATATTTTCCCTGACGAAAAGGAATTTGACCAAATTGAGAAAGTGAAAAAGCAAATACTGAAGACTGAATTGGGTACACAATCAAACCGGATCGGGTCGACAATTCATTAACCAGAAATCGATTTTGGAAAGAACCGCCAACTGCTGGCTGTTGAATCCGTGCAAGTCCTGCTTGATTTCCGAAAACAGACCAGCAATCTGACAATGTAACCGACGCATCAGACAAAGCCTGATACCGCGAGCCTGATCCAAACACATCCTGTGCCATGCATTCTCCTGTTGTAAAGAAGAACAATACGAACAACAAAAACGTCGGTAACAATTTCATAACATTGAGGCAAAAAAAATTCCTGATAAAACATCAGGAATTCAATTACTTCATAAAAGGTACAAATTTTTTATTAAAAAGTCAAGTCTAATTCGTTTTGTACCTGAATTTTATCTCTGCCAGATCCTTATTCGCCTTTTCAATCTTTAATTTCAGGGTCTCTTTGAAATTTTCCAACTTGGCCGCCAATTCCGCATCGCCCAACGCCATCATCTGAACTGCAAGAATACCAGCATTTTGAGCACCATTTACAGCAACCGTAGCAACTGGAATTCCGGGAGGCATTTGCACAATAGCCAACAACGAATCAATACCACTTATCGAAGCATTAATTGGCACTCCAATTACTGGAAGCGTTGTCATCGCAGCAATAACCCCAGGCAAATGGGCCGCCATTCCCGCTGCAGCAATGATAACCTGTATTCCGCGAGCTTTCGCTCCTTTAGCAAAGACTTCCACTGCTTCAGGTGTTCGGTGTGCCGATAAAGCATTGATTTCGAAAGGGATCTCAAACTCATCCAATATTTTAGCTGCTGCTTCCATTACTCCCAAATCGGAAGTACTTCCCATAATAATACTGACTCTTGGTTCCATCTTTTGAGAATTTAATTTTTCCAATATAAATTAGTTTTGTTACTTTGTCGCTTTATTTTCAAACAAAATTAGTCGAAAATAACTCATAAAAAACCAAATCTATCTCAAAATACCAGCAAATGAAAAACGTAAAAATACATGACAAAGAGTTTGAGCTTTTCATCACTTATGAGAAGATCAGGTCAATCGTTGAAGAAATGTCAGAGAAAATGAATAACGATTTCAAAGATAAAAACCCTTTGTTTCTTTGTATTCTAAACGGTTCGTTTATGTTTGCTGCTGAAATTTTTAAGCGTATTTCTTTACTCGATGCGGAGATATCGTTCATCAAACTGGCCTCTTATTCCGGCACGCATACTACCGGAACTGTGAAGCAATTAATTGGACTGAACGAAGATTTGACAGGCCGCACAATAATTGTGCTTGAAGACATTGTTGATTCAGGCATCACTATTGCTAATACCATTGAACAAATAAAAGCAAAGAACCCTGCTGATATCAAAATTGCAACCCTACTTCTAAAACCCGACGCACTTCAGGTTAAAGTTCAACTCGATTACATCGGACTGGAAATTCCGAATGATTTTATTGTTGGCTATGGTCTGGATTACGATGGAAGAGGTCGTAATTTGATTGACATTTATAAAGTAACCGAAAAAAAGTAATCTATTTTCAAATGTTAAATCTAGTTTTATTTGGCCCTCCTGGTGCAGGAAAAGGCACTCAGGCTGACTTCTTGATTGAGAAATTTAGGCTTATTCATCTTTCAACAGGTGATTTATTACGTAGCCAGATCGCTGCCGAAACAACTCTCGGAGTGGAAGCGAAAAGCTATATGGATAAAGGATTTCTGGTTCCTGATTCTATCGTTATTGGTATGATCAAATCGAAGCTCAACGAGAACAAAAGTGCCAACGGATACATTTTTGATGGCTTCCCCCGGACAGTCGCACAAGCAAAAGCACTAGATGAATTACTAGATGAATACAAGACTCCGGTTTCAGGCATGCTGTGCCTGTTAGTTGAAAACGAAGAGCTAATCAACCGATTGCTATTCCGTGGAAAAACATCTGGCAGGCCAGATGATCAGGATGTTTCGATCATTGAAAACCGGATCAAAATCTATCACGAAAAAACTGCTCCTTTGAGAGATTACTACCGTGAACAAAACAAGTATTATAAAATTGATGGTACTGGGACGATAGAAGAAATTGCTCAACGGCTCAGTCATACTGTATCAACTCTTTAAGATTCTCATAATAAACAGAAAAGACGGATGGTTAACTTACCATTCGTCTTTTTTTGCTTAACTTGCGCCCCCAATAAAATGGTCAGTGATCAGTCGCAGTAGTCATTTGCTTCGCATCATGCGAATTGTCATTCGTTGTCGTCTTTACTATAAATGACAGTTAAATGACAATCAATGACTAATACTTTGAACTTTATACTTTAAACTTTTTAGATGGCAGATACTAATTTTGTTGATTACGTTAAAATATATGCCCGGTCAGGAAACGGAGGTCCCGGTTCAGCGCATTTCCGAAGAGAAAAATCGGAACCCAAAGGCGGCCCGGATGGTGGAGATGGCGGTCGCGGAGGTCACATTATTCTGGTAGGCAATACACAAATGTGGACTTTGCTTCATTTAAAATACCGTCGACATGTCTTTGCCGGCCATGGCGAGTCAGGCGGAAAACAATGCAGTAGTGGTTCTGATGGAGAAGATGTTTATTTAGATGTTCCGCTGGGGACTGTTGCCAAGGATGCTGAAACAGGTGAAACACTCTTCGAAATCACAGCTGAAGGCGAATCAAAAATTCTGGTGCAAGGTGGTAGAGGCGGACTTGGAAATGTTCACTTCAAATCGGCTACGCAACAAACACCACGTTTTGCTCAACCAGGCGAGCCTTTTATCGAAGGTTGGTTTACGCTCGAATTAAAAATTTTGGCTGATGTTGGTTTGGTAGGATTTCCAAGTGCTGGCAAATCGACTTTGCTTTCGGTTGTATCGGCAGCAAAGCCTAAAATTGCCGACTATCCTTTTACAACTCTGGTTCCAAACATTGGAATTGTAAGCTACCGCGACAATCAATCGTTTGTGATGGCCGACATCCCTGGAATTATTGAAGGCGCTCACGAAGGCAAAGGTCTGGGTCTGCGCTTTTTGAGGCATATCGAGCGCAATTCGATGCTCCTGTTTATGGTTCCGGCCGATGCAAAAGACTATCGCAAAGAATTTGGTATTTTGATGAATGAATTGCAACAATATAATCCGGAGTTGTTAGACAAAGATCGTTTTCTGGTGATTAGTAAAAGTGATTTTCTGGACGATGAATTAAAAGTGGAAATCAGCGAAGAACTGAAAGACATTCCACACCTGTTCATTTCATCGATAACCGGACAGGGAATTATGCAATTAAAAGATAAAATCTGGCAGATTTTGAATAAATAAGTTCAGAGTGCCTCTATTTCGGAGTGCCTAAAGTAATCTAGCCACTCCGAGATCTAGACATTTTTTTTGTAAAGATCGGTTTGGTAATGATACTAGTTCTCACAAACAGATTAAACAAGCTTCAGGTTCTTAATTGATGAAAACAGACTTACTTCAAAACTATCAGGCTCTTGCCGATAAATATCAATCATTAGGGAACAAAAAGAAAGATCAGCTTCGGCTGATCTCAATTGCACGCCTGATCAGTTTTGTCGGAATTCTTCCGGCGTGGTTTTACCTGAGTCCAATCAATGAAATACTAGCGGCAGTCATTTCTTTTATTCTTCTGGTCGCTTTTTTTCTCCTGATCAAAACATTTATTCAGGTTGAAAAGCAGTTGCTGTATTTTCAGCGACTGTCCAAGATTAACAGCAACGAAATTAATGCTTTAAACCGCGATTTAAACTCCTTCGATCCGGGCAATGAATTTATCGATCCGCACCACGACTACAGTTACGATCTGGATTTGTTTGGAATCGGATCCTTGTTTCAATTCCTTAACAGAGCAGTTACCAGTCAAGGAAAAACCCAGCTAGCAGCGCTTTTGAAGCAGAGCCAACGCACTTCCAAAGAAATCAGGAGCAAACAGGAAGGCATTCAAGAGCTTGCTGAAGAGTTCAGTTGGAGACAAAACTTCATGGCCAGAGGAATGGAAACAGATGGAGGCAAAGACAATTACAATGAATCTATCGACGAGGTAATAGGCCTCAAATATATTCACTTCCTAAAATATCTGCTAATAATAGTTCCTGCTCTAACCATCATCCTGATTGGATTAAGTATTGCCGAAATCGATACTCATTCGTTTTACCGGCTGGCACTTTTTGCTCAATGGATAACTATAGGGTTTTACTTTAAAACGATTTTAAAATTTCACCAGAAATTCGAAAGTCAGGGCAAATTGCTAAGCCGTTATGCCGAAATGCTAAAGCAAATCGAAACCTTCAACTTTAAAAGCATCTATCTGCGATCACTTAAAGAACAACTTTCGCACCAGGGAAAAACCGCAAGTACCATCACATCTGACCTACAAAAAATATTGGATCAGTTCGATTACAGCAAAAA
The DNA here is from genome assembly GCA_038209805.1 of Bacteroidales bacterium. Taxonomy (GTDB): domain Bacteria; phylum Bacteroidota; class Bacteroidia; order Bacteroidales; family Prolixibacteraceae; genus Aquipluma. The sequence continues at coordinate 4,795 of JBBQXI010000229.1, forward strand.
TTTACTAGTCGGATTTGTGCTCGATTCTATTTTTCTATGGGATATTGGTTGTTTGGTAAAACTCAGCAAATGGCAGCAAGATTATGCCGGCGTTTTGCCACGTTGGTTCGATGTGATTGCCGAAATGGATGCCATGATCAGCCTGGCCAATTGCAATCACAACCATCAGGAATGGGTTACTCCTGAAGTATCACAAAGCACATTTGCATTTAATGCGAAAGCGATGGGGCATCCGTTGATCGATGAAACCCGTTGTATCAGCAACTCCTTTCAGATTTCAAATGAGGAAAAGATCGTCATTATCACCGGAGCTAATATGGCCGGCAAAAGCACCTTTTTACGAACCGTTGGCGTCAATTTAATACTTGCATCCAACGGCTGTAAAGTTTGTGCCGAAAGCTTTGATTTTAGCCCTATTCAGATTTACACCAATATGCGAACTTCAGACAACCTGATGAACGACGAATCCTATTTCTATGCTGAATTGTTGCGATTACAATCGATGCTCACTCTGCTTCGGAACGGCGAGAATTTGTTCGTCATTCTTGACGAAATGCTGAAAGGAACAAACTCCGTTGACAAGCTAAATGGATCTAAAGAATTAATAAATCAGCTTATTTCCTTAAATACGCACGGAATTGTCGCCACACACGATTTGGGACTTACCGAATTGGCTGAGACCATTCCGGCAATCAAAAACCAATGTTTTGAGGTTCAGTTGAACAACGATGAGCTAATCTTTGATTATAAGCTAACCAACGGAGTTACCCGAACTATGAATGCTACTTTCCTAATGAAAAAGATGGGAATAATACCAAAGAATTGAAGGTTTGATAACTGAATAATTGCTTCCTTTTACTCTTTCCAACTTATTTTTAAGCCTTATGAAATACTCTCAAACCAATAATCCCAGTCACAATAAGTAGAATACAAATCGCTTTGATCAGGTCGATAGGCTCTTTAAAGAAGATTAGTCCGAAGATAACAGTGCCTACAGTGCCAATTCCAGTCCAAACCGCATAAGCAGTACCCAATGGCAACGATTTAACGGCTAGCGAAAGGAAATAAAACCCAATAATCATGGAAACAATTGTAAATATGCTTGGATATAATTTTGTCCAGCCCTCAGAATATTTCATTCCAACAGCCCACACAACTTCCAATATCCCGGCAATAAGTAAATAAATCCAAGCCATAGTTTGAGTGATTTTAATAAGGAACAAAGGTGCAATTAATTGGGCGAAGTTGAATAAATACATGGATTATAATCAGAAACGTATTCAAGCTTGAAAACCGAATCCGAATAAACTCTAATTTGTTTCAAACCTGAACATATCAAATTAAAATTCGAAAGTTGGACATGACAACAAAGGCAATCGAAGAAACTTGGTCCCATAATATGGAATGTTGGTTTCGTAAGTTGGTTTTTCGACTTCGCCGATTGTAGATTTCATTCCGTAATTTGGGAACAATGTGTCTCATCGTGAATAGTTAAAAGTAATTCACAACCAATCGGAGCAATCCTTTGCCGTTCCGCTTCAGACTTCGGCGTGAGCTCAGTCGAACGCGAACAGATACGGCAATATACAAACAAAAAAAAACTCCATCCCAGTAAAGGAATGGAGTTAATTTAAAGAATGGCGACGACCTACTCTCCCACAATAATTGCAGTACCATCGGCGCTGGCGGTCTTAACTTCTCTGTTCGGAAAGGGAAGAGGTGGAACCCCGCCGCAATAGTCACCTAAAGCTTTCATGGTGGCTTACGCA
>JBBQXI010000230.1:0-6562 GCA_038209805.1 Bacteroidales bacterium
TCTGATTGACTCCAGGTAAGTTTTATTGTACTACCTTCCTGCACTGCATTGAAATCAGATGGTGTAAACAATTCTTTCGGGCATTCCTGATCATACGGGTTGTTCCATTCCCGCTTCTCGCAGGAAGAGAGGATGAAAATAAAGAGAATCAGTAATTTAAAGTTTTGATTCATTTTCATAGATTTTTTAATCTTTTATGCAACGAACTGAATATCCAAGCCACTTAGAGTTCCCAAAAATTCCTGCTTTTGAATCTGCTGAATTAAGGTAGAGATACCATCCTATACCAGTGTCTGTGCCCTCAATCGTCCACATAATGCAAGAACTTTTATCAGGCATTAAAGGAATTGCATTAAAACCACTTTCGTTAGTAGCTCCGGCATTTGGGCTAATCCAATGTGTAAGACCAACTTCTTTTAACTTTCCGCCAACGATAGTACTTCCACCCAAATAATCAAATAATTGATAATATTCACCCGTTGTAGGAATATGCCAACCAACCGGACAAATTCTTTTATTTCCATTGCTTCCAGTGTTAAGCGCATACCAGTTATACAATGCGCCATAAGTATTTTTGTAGCCAGGAGCATCATTGTTATACCAGTAATAAGCACCTGTTGTTAAAGCTGGCCAAGCTGTATTATTAGTAATATTTGGAATTGAAGTTCCATCATTGTATTTGGTAGTTTTCAAGTTCTCCGCCATCCAAATCTGGTTGCCAATTTTAACTGTTTTATAAACATTGCCTTCAAAATCTGTGACAGACGGGCCTGGAATGTTCATGTATAAGGTAAAACTAACTTCATTACCATAACTTGTTCCAATATCATTGGTGGCATAAGCTCGTGCATAATAGGTAGCGTTCGTATTCAAAGTTGTCAGCTTGCTGGTGAAACTTCCAGACCCATTTCCATCACTGGTTTTGCTGTTAGCAATAGTCGGATTTGGCGCGGTATTCCAACAAACTCCTCGTGCAGCTATAGCCGAACCTCCATCACTGGTTATTATTCCACCACTGGTTGCCGATGAAGTGGTCAGAATAGTACTTGCTATAGTTGAAATTGTTGGCGGAGTTAATGTGCCTAGAAGACAGCGAATTGACAATCCAACGGCCTTATCACCTCCTGATTTTGACATGCCAGCATCAGTGTTAAAAATCTCTCTTAAGTAAGCAGTTTGTTGGGTTTGAGCAGCGTATTCGGTTGAAGTCCACCATTGACCATATTGACCAATTAGTCTAAAAGAAATACTAGAATAACGGTCACCGCCAGGAAGTGCTGCAAATCCTGTCTCATTTGTTGCCCCTGCATTAGGGTTTAACCAATGGTTAGTGCTAGTTTCTTTTAATTTTCCACCTGCAACATTTAAGCCACCAAGAAAATTCGTTAAAATCGTCCAATCTGCATCAGTTGCTACATGCCAGCCAACCGGAGCTAGTTTATTTGTATTTACAGCATACCAGTTATACAAAGCACCATATGGTATTTTATAGGTTGTTGCATCGTTGTTGTACCAACAATAAGCCCCGGTTGTCAACCCTGCCCAGGTTGTATTGTCTGTTACATTGGGGATCGGGGTGCCATCATTGTATTTGGTAGTTTTTAGGTTTTCGGCCATCCATATCTGGTTGCCAATTTTTACAGTTGGGTAAACATTGCCATCTATATCAGAAACTTCTGCATAAAAGGTTTTAAAAGAAATTTCAGTTCCATAGGTAGTGCCAACACTGTTAGTAGCATATGCACGTACATAATATGTAGTATTTGCTGTTAAACCTGAAATAGTACTGGTAAATGTTCCGGTTCCTGTCCCATCGCTGGTTTTTGGATTGCTGATGGTGGGAATGCTTGAGGTACTCCAACAGACTCCCCTTGCCGTAACGATAGCCCCTCCATCACTTACAATATTTCCACCAAGAATGGCAGAAGTTGATAGAAGTTTATTTATTTGATTGGTTGTTACAGAAGAAGCAAAAAGTGGAGTGAGCTGAGCCGAAAGCTGATTGCTAATATTGCTGCCTGCTTTGGCAACAAGGTGGTATTCGTGAACCTTACCGGCGATAACATTAGAATCTGCCCAGTTTGTAGTTGATTTATCGGGTGTTGCAACAGAAACCCAGCTACCGCCAGCAATACTGCGCTCAATAACAAAACCGGAAATATTAGCATTGACCTGTTCCCAACTTAAATTAATTTGATTCCCTGCCTGTACTGCCTTAAAATCAGAAGGTGTAAATAGTTCTTTCGGGCAATCTGGATCAAATGGGTTATTCCACTCCCGCTTCTTACAAGAAGAAAAAAGCAAAACAAAAACCAGGAAAAGGAATAAATTGTACTTCATGGAGAGTATTATTCGAAATTACAGATCAAAAAGTATATGCCAAACCAATTCCGGCGCCATTTTTTATCGGTTGCGGATAAAAACTAATCGATTGCTTTTTAGCCTTACTTTGTTTTCCGGCTTTAAGAATAAACTCTAGGGCACAAAGCCCGGCAATGCCAAAAGCGACTGGTGTAATCTGGTCGTAAAGTTTTACTTTTTGGTGTAAATCGGCAGCATCAGTAGTCGCAGTCTGATATTGCTTATAATAGTCTTCAGCTTGCAAATAAGAATAGCTTCCAACAGTAATACCTACCAATGTTGAGATCAGCCAAATGCTTTTGCTCTTTTTATATTTATAATATTCGGGAGAATAAGTTCCAGTTTCGGCTTTAATATTGGGTAATCCTGATTCTGACATTTCAGCAAAAAGCTTAAACTGAATGTAACCTTCCATCTGACCTTTTTCTACAGCAGCATTCCAAAAAACCTTTTTATCTTTATCAGGCATTTGAGCTGAAATATCTCCAGACACCTGTTTCAATGGTCCTTGCCATGTTTTGCCATCGTCGATGGTATAAAAAAGACTTACATTGTATGGTGCTGGTTTACCTATAAGGTCGTACATCACTAAAACACTGGTTCCTTCCTGCGAAATTCTGACATTCCGGATATCCTGGCTAAAAGAATTTAGGCTAAAAAGCAGGGTTGTCAGGAGTATCAGATAATTAATTTTGGCCATCTTAATTGGTTTTTTGATGAAGATATTACTACGATAAAAGAATAGATATTAGAAGGATTGTTTCTCCCAGTTTTCCTGATAGGTAGGACTGACTTTCACATCAGGGTCCTGTGGTTTTTGGTTCACGCGGAGCGCTTCAATACCAACATGTTCTTTCAGATATTTTGCAAGTTCACCATAAGTGGCGGTTCCTTTGGTTTCCTGTAATTTTTTAAGCAGAAAATAAGTAAACAATCCATGCTTCTCTCGATTATAAGGTAAGGCAGATTGATCGCCTGAAGAGGCTGCAAAAACGATCATATTCCCTGAAATGTCTGCTTCTTTGGGTTTAATTCTCACACTACGTGCAGCTAGCAAGCTTTGTCCCCTTGCTCCACCCGAAAAACATGCATCAAGGAAAAAGGTAATTTTTTTTGCTCCTGTTTCACCAAACTTTCGGTAGATGCTATTTAGCGAAATTGCCGATTGAAGGTTTGATGCTGTCACATCAACAGGAATCAGATAGGGTATTTTTGTGTTTTCATCCGGGAATCCATGTCCGGCATAATAAAAAATCAATTCAGTATTTTCACCCATCCGTTTTACAATTTCGGCAACCAGTTCAATTTCCAGGTTTAATCTGCCAGAAGTCGCATCTGTCATGAAATGGATATTCTTTTCTTCAACACCTAATGTATTGATAGCATAGTTTCTGAAAACTTCCGCATCGCGGTGGGCGTAACTAACATTGATCTCCGAATTTAAATTACCTGAATAATCTTCGTTCCCAATGATTAATGCGACCTTATTTTCAAATTTCCGACCGATAACCGGTATGTTTTTATCAACATCCGAAGAAAGAGAAGCAACTTCGAACTGAACATTTTTATCATCAATACCTTCAACAATCAGTTTATCGCCCGAAACCTTCTGGTTCATAGTTAACGAAATGGTCTTATTCTCGAAATATTGGTTGTATTTCTCGCTGAAGACAAGATCGAACTTAATGTCTGGTTGGTTATAATCATTATTGGCAACCAGAGAGTAATTAATCAATTTCTTTTCACCCGGTTTTAAAGTTCCTATTTGGGTTGATTCGTTGGCTGACAGGCAAAATATGAACTGTGGAATTAAAATATTGAGCTTAACATCATTGGCAATACCTTGCCCCAGATTTTGAACCAGGACATCCAGATCAAAAGGTTTTCTCTTCGCAAGGATGCTTGCATTCTGACTGCTCACCTGATAATCAACTATTTTCAATTCAGGACTACGGAACGATTGAGTTGCAACATCAATGTGAATTGGATCGGAACCAAACCCATTTGGCTCCAGAATTTTAATTTCAAAGGAAGCGGTGCCATCTTGCAAGTCTTTTAACCCAGTAATAGGAAGAATAATGTTTTCTGATTCTCCTGACTTCAGATCGCCAATTTTTTTCGTGCTTTCATAAGCTAATCCAAGTAACCCTTTGGATTCTTTTGTTGACATTACCAGATTTTTTCCATCTCCAATCCCGGAATTTTTTAAATCAAAGCTGATTTTTGTGGTCTCTTCGGCATCAATTTTTCGATTTCCTTCGTTTCCATCCGAAAAAATAGCATTTGCGATTTCAAGGTAAGGTGGTTTAACAGCGTCCTTTAGTGTACTTTGCGATGTCTTGTTTGATATCGAAATGAAAATTCGGTTACTGACATTGGAACTCTGATTGTTTTTTTGTCCGAAAGATGTTTGAAAAGTAAAAATGAATAAAAGAGAGAGAAAGTAAAGATTCTTCATGGTTAGGATTTTGGTGGCAATAGGGTGTACTTGATTTTTTTCAAATATATAAAAACAAGTGCCAGAATACATCTGTTTCAAGCACTTGTTCCTAGAAAACTAAAATTTCATCAGCTTTTCCAATTTATCCTGAAGTACCTTGGTTTCTTCTTCCAGTTGTTTGCGGATTACTTTTTTGGTCATTTCCATCGCCATTTCGCTATTATAGGCAATACGCACATTGGCCTCAATGTTTTTATTGATGTCTTTGTACATTTCGACCAAAGTAATGATTCGACCAATTTCCTGGGCAATTATATTTTTTGAAGCAGCCACTACTTTAGTTACTGATGCGGCTTCTTGTTGATTTAACTGGGCATTGGCAATGTTGTTTTCTATCAATGCAGCTATGTTGGTGGCCAGTGTTCCTGCCAGTTCAAGTTTGGCAGTTTCGGTGGCCTGGAGTTTTGCAGCAATTTGAGATTCACCCACTGATCTGCCAGTTGCCACTATATATTTTGGGAATCCGGTTTCGTCGGTTTCCTGTTCTTTTAACAAACCATTGGTTAACTGGCGTTCGATTGACGGAGCACCAACAGCCACATAATATCCTTGTTTTTCATAATCTCTGGCATCTTTCTTAATCTCGCTTACAGGACGGAATTTTAGCTTCGACCGCATTTCTTTGTTCGACACCTGGGCTGTTGTCGACAAAATGAATGACAATAAAAATAAAGTGCTTAATAAGGTAATTGTTACTCTTTTCATGATCTTAATTTTTGGTTTATTTATTAATTCTCAATTTTATAATTCATAGTACCATTCAATCGCAAAATGTGACAAACGGTTTTTTATTATTTGCAAAAATTTGATTTTGTATAATTACGCAATTTAAGGAATTAAAGTGTTTTATGATCTTGTTAAGTAGATAAATTTAAGATCCCAGAGACTGATGAAAATTAAATTGAATCTGAATTGAAAATTCCAGAGCGTAAGTCTATTTAGAAAAATTATCATCTCTATTCTCAATTTAAGTCAATTAACTACAAAAGGTTAATTATAGTAGAACTTTTAATGACCACGATAGCCAAAACCAATACTATTGATAAAAAGCTAAAAAATAATGCGTCGGCTGTTAAATTGATCTTTTTCATTTTGCTTTGTTTTAGGGTTTGAATTTTTTGTTTTATATCTCATAGTACTATCCACATACAAAATGTGACAGGAATACTAAAAAAAGGATGAAAATATTTTTTAAAGCAGGCATGCGAAGGCTGTATTCGTCAAATAGATAACGACTTACATTTTTGAAGAATGTTCTGGTAAGGTACAAAACCGGGATTGAAAATCTTTCGAAAATCTATTTGCCAATTTGTGATTACTGGATGATTTTTGACAACTCGGAACATCCGTCAACATTGATTGCAGAAGGATTTCGAGATAAAGAGACAGAGGTTTTCAGAAATGATATTTATATACAAACTATACGACAATGAACAAAGATAAAGTTAATGAACCCCGGAATAAGATAATAAAAGGAATCGACCTGGCTTATGACAGAATGTTAACTGCAAAACAAAAGGATGATTCGGAGCTTGTATTTACGCGCAACGGAAAGATTGTGAAAATAAAAGCGAAGGATTTATTAAATGAGAAGTAAACGTAGATTTTCATAATAATAAGAAACTACCCGCCTGTTTCGGTTGGCTGCCGGTAATGATTAGGATTCAACCAGGTTGATTAAAAATATTGCATCTAATGAGG
>JBBQXI010000231.1:0-6557 GCA_038209805.1 Bacteroidales bacterium
ACAGACTCCACACAAAATGGCCAGTGACAACGGGCAAACCCAGCACGACCCAACGGACGGCGGGCCGCAGCCAAAGCCAGACTTCTCTGGCCCAACCCGACCACTTGGTCCAGGTATATAGATTCTTCCCGGAAACAAAGAACTGGCAACCGTCTATTTTATAAGTTTTCAGTAAATTGCTACTAAAATTATATGAAAGAGATACATCCTGCAACCTTACAAAACTTCTGTCTTCATATATTCCGCCATGTACCGCAGGAGTATTGTAAACGCCAGTAGCATTATTTACTCCATTGTCTGGCGTCCAATAAGGACGAACAGCAGCAGCATTAACACGGTACACGTTATCGGAGTTCCAGCTAACGTTAACAACAGATGAGTTATCCGCTAAAAAGTATCCATTACCTCCTTGTATCGAGTTAAGAAGAAAAGAGAAAGTAAAATTATTGTAAGTCAATGAGTTATTGATACTAAAACTGTAATTTGGCGATTTATTGCCGATGATCTTCCTGTCAGCTATCGGTTCAATAACTCCATCCTTATTTTGATCAACATACTTGAATTGACCAGGATACCAGTTGGCGAGAATTTTTCCATCATAGAGTTCTTGTTCAGTCCAAAGGCCGCCGGCAAATTCATAATCGTAAATAGAAGTGATTGATTCTCCTACAAACCATGAGTTCCCAATATCCTTGTCTGTTTCACCGCCATAAAGTTTTGAGATTTTGTTTCTGTTAAGCGAAAAATTGAAGTTCGTCGTCCAATTCAATTTTCCTTTAAGGTTAACAGTATTTAATACAAATTCAATTCCTTTGTTATCAATCTCTCCAATATTTGCCCAAACACTTGCGTATCCAGCGGTTGGAGGAAGGGCTCGCTGAACCAATACGTCGGAGGTTTTTGCTTTATATACATCAACCGACCCAGAAATACGCTGGTTTAAAATTCCATAATCTAACCCAACGTTGAAAGAGGATGTAGTTTCCCAACCTAAATCAGCATTTCCAAGTGTGCTTGGATAAACAGCTATCGCTGTGCTTGAACCATAAGTATATGCATTGATACCCATAGTAGAGAAGCTTGAATACCGTCCAATTCCCTGATTACCATTTTTACCATAGGAAGTTCTCACTTTTAAATAAACACCATTCATATTCTGAAGAAAGTCCTCTTCTGAAGCTACCCAACCCAATGATACTGAAGGAAAATTAGCGAATTTATTATTCGGCCCAAAACCAGAGAAACCATCTCTGCGAACAGTACCGGTAATCATATAGCGATTTTTATACGAATAATTTGCACGGGCCATATACGAGATACTATTTTCTTCCCATGCCGTTGAAGCTACAGTGGCAACAGTTCCAAGTCCCATATTATTATAGCCGAGTACCGGATTGTCAAATCCCTGGGCATTAAGTGTTGAACTTTGCGCATTGTTGTTTTCACGGCTATAGAGTAAGGTGGCGTTTATTTGATGGTCGCCAATCGTTCGCAAATAAGTGAATATGTTGTTTACAATCGAATTTCGTTGTTCCGACGGATTTTTAATTGCCTGACCTTTATTTCCGGCGCCGCTTGGAGTGGTTACAGGGTAAAATGTATTGTTATTCCTGTTTGAATAGGTGTTCGAATAGTTTAATTCATAAGTTAATCCTTTCACCCACGGGATGGTTACTTTGGCATTTCCAACCAGAAAAAGGTTGTTTCGAATATCACTGTTTTGTACATATAAATTATTTAATGGATATGGCATATATGCTTCTCCGGTAAGAAACATATCGTAATTTGCCATGCCTATCTTATTGTTTGCCAACGGACTGGCTGATAGTGCTCCTGTTTGATTCCATCCTAAATCAGCTTCCAGACCGGAATAGTCGCGATAAGAATATGAAGTATTTAATCCAATTGTTAACCAATTGGTTACTTTACTTTCAACATTGCTGTGAATAGTGAACCTTGAAAACTGGTCATTCAACTGGATTCCTTCTTCATTAGCGTATGAGGCCGACACAAAATAGTTACTTCTGTCAGTTCTTCCGGAGAAACTTAAATTATAGTTTTGCATTGGAGCAATTCGGGTCACTTCATCCACCCAGTTAATTTCATTTCCTGCCAAATAATTATCTCGTTCTTCCTGTGTCCGTAATCGTGCGGCAACAATATTCCGGTCGGTAACATCTGGTCTGACAGGCTTTCCCGTAGCGCTAGTTGGTTTAGTTCTATACCACGAATACAATCCTTGCTGATAATAAAAATCAACTAATCTGACAGCATACTGCTCAGCATTCATCGGTTTTACGGGGTTATTTGTCATATCCTGAAAACCATATGACATATTGAAGGAAATGACAGGTTTATCTGATTTTCCCTTTTTTGTGGTAATCAACATTACACCGTTTGCCGATCTGGATCCATAAACAGCAGCAGAACTGGCATCTTTTAGAATATCCACCGATTCAACATCACTGATATTAATATCTGCTATTTCGCCATTATAAATGATTCCATCCAACACAATCAGCGGTTTGTCGCTGGCTGAAAGTGATGTTTGTCCCCTGATGGACATATTGGGTTCGCTACCAGCAAGACCAGAAGCCTGAATATTTACACCGGCTGATACACCAGACAATGCCTGCATGAGGTTGGTGTTGGATTGAGCAGTTTTGTCGCCAATTGATGTTCTGGAAACGGAGCCGGTCAAGTCACTTTTTTTCATTGTTCCATAACCAATAGCCACTACTTCATCAATCCCTATCGATTCTTCAAACAAAGAAACATTAATCGTTGTTTGATTTGCAAATGCAATTTCTTGCGATTTCATACCTACAAACGAAAACTGCAAGATCGCATTTTCAGGAACCTTTGGAAGTATGTATTTCCCATCCATATCAGTAATAACGCCAGTTGTTGTACCTTTTACTACTACCGATACGCCGGGCAATCCGGCGCCTGAGTTATCGGTTACCTTTCCGGAAACTGATTTTTGCTGCTGAATACTGTTTCCCAATTCATCGGTAATAATAATATACCGGTCAACAATCTGATACTTAAAATTGGCTGACCCCAGAATTTTACTAAGAATCGCATCAATAGTCTGGTTTTCAACTTTCAGAGAGATCTTCTTTTCTACATCCAGCTTAGTGCTGTTGTAGGCAAATTTATACTCCGACAGCTCTTCAATTTGTTTGAAAACACTTTCGATGGTGGCATTCTTCGACTCAAAAGTCAACCTGGTTGCCTGTGAGTAGGTGACCGATGCAAACGACATCAATCCTAAAAGCATCAAGATAAAAGTTAGTTTCATAATCCTTAGATACTTTCGTATAGGGATAAAAGACTCCCTACACAAACTTGTTCTGATTTTTTTCATAAGTTTGTAGTGTTACGTGTTAAACTATGGTTTGACATTCGAAAGAGCGGTAATTCTTCGACCAATTATCGCTCTTTATTTTTTCTACATATTCCGTGTTTTAGGCGTTAAACTGATTTTTCCTTTTTCGTATTTATAGTCAACAGATAAAGCCAGGCCAACGATTTTCATCAATCGATCCAACCGTTCGCCTTCATACAATTCCACTGTCAACCGGCGGTCGCTAAACAATTTCTCATCGTAAACAACCTTTACATCATACCAACGCTCAACCTTCTTAATCAGGTTGCTAAACGTATCATCTTTAAAAATGAGTTGGTTCTTTTTCCATCCGTTAATTTCGTCCTGCGCAAACTTGTTGGCGGCCAACCGATGATCGGTCTTTGAATACACGAACGATTGTCCGGGTTCCACTTCTTTCTCAACCGGGTTTTCATTCGAAGAACTACTCATTACCAAATTTATCTTCCCTTCAAACAACGAAGTTTCTATCTCACTTTCATCAGTGTAAGCTTTAACGTTAAATTTGGTTCCGAGAACTTTTACATCTACTAAAGAAGTATGCACCACGAATGGCTGGTGTGCATTTTTGGTAACCTCAAAAAAAGCTTCTCCTTCCAGATAAACATCACGCTGATTTTTATCAAAATTGCCGGGGTATTTGATTTTGGTATCAGAATTAAGCCAAACTTTAGTTCCATCAGCCAAAACAATTTGTGATTTTTGTCCGCGAGGAGCAATGGTTTCGGTATATTGGCCAACCGGTTGATTATACTGACTGACCCAATACAAAATTCCGAACCCAATAACCGGAATCAACAAAAATGCAGCTACTTTTTGGTAAATTTTCAGTATTCGCTTGATCGAAAAACCTGATTTTGATTGGTGCTCTTTTTCGTATTCCTGAATTTGCTTGAAAACAGATTCTATTAGTATAATTGAGTCGATTTCAGCCGAAGAAGCCCAATGCTCCATCAACCAATTTTCAACATCAGATTGGGTTTCCGGATCGGAAAGCCACTTTTTAAAAGCTGACAATTCCTGTCCAGTACAATCTTGTTCAGCAAGAAACCGGTTCGCTATATTGATAATTTTTTCAGCCATTTATAAATGATTTGTATGTAATACGAGGTTAATGTGAATTTCCGTGAAGGGGGATCGAAAAAAGTGTTCAGTTGTCAGTTGCAGTTGTCAGAAAAGAGAAAAGAAAGTGTTCAGTGATCAGTCGCAGTTGGCCGAAGGCAAACCCGCATCCCGCAACTCGCAACCCCTATCTCAGAATAGTTTACTGGAATAAATACAAAAATGCCAACACTACTATTTTCCTGAATTCTTTTCGTAGAAAAGCCAAGGCATTACGTATTTGGCTATCGACCGTGTTCTCTGTAATATTTAGACGTTCAGCTATTTGCTTGTATGTCATCCCTTCGAACCTGCTCAGTCTGAAAATTTCACGACGTCGTTCTGGAATTTGCTCTATCAAACTAAGCATCTGAGCTTCAAAATCCACTGGAATAGTACCATCCAAACTTTCATCACTAAGTATATCTTGCTGAAAATGTTCGTCCACAAAATAAAGTTTCCGGTTTACTGCCGATTTAAGGTGATCAAGAATCAGATTTTTCGCGATAGAAAAAAGGTAAGACTGAAAATCCTTCTCCGGATCGATCATCTCTTTTTTCAGCCAAAGTTTTATAAAAACTTCCTGAACAGTTTCTTCAGGATCGATTTGCGATGGAACCATTTTCGTAGCAAAACCCTTTACCTTGTTCCGGTATTTATAAAATAACACCTCGAAGGCAAACGAATCACCAAATTTGAGCTTTTCAACCAATTCTTTTTCCGTATGTAAAAGTTTTTCCAAAGGTCGGGTTTTACTTTAACTATTTTCAGGATACGCAAACAAAGTAAAGAAAATTAGACCGGAAAAAAGAAATGCAGAATGTCAACTTAATAGTTGTATCTTCCACTTTCACTTACAGGAAGGTATTTCACCTATGTGTTTTTCAGCTGAAGCAAGTTTTGCAGGAGGAATTATCATCTCTGTTATTGGTGTGGCAACTGTTACTAAAGTTCACAAATCTTCGCAGCTCATTTTTGCAAGTATTCCACTATTTTTTGGAATTCAACAATTTACTGAAGGGGTTTTGTGGATCACATTGCCAAACCCCGACTATGTTAGTATTCAGAAATTCAGCACCTATTTGTTTTTAATCATGGCCGAAGTCCTTTGGCCAATAATGATTCCGCTATCGGTCCTTTTCATGGAAAGAAATCAGAAAAAGAAAAAAATACTGAGGCTTTTTCTGGTATTGGGTATATGTTTGTCGGCCTATTATGCTACATGCCTGATGCTTTTCAATGTCAATCCTGAAATTATGGGATATCATATTCAGTATCATACCGGATTCCCGAAATCGCTGGCACTCGTTACTTTCGCAATTTATTTGGCAGTTACAATCACTCCACTTTTTGTCTCAAGCATCAAAAAGACTCACCTGTTGGGAATTCTTATGTTTTTGTCGTGCGCTGTAACTGCAATCTTTTTCACTCAATATCTAACTTCAGTTTGGTGCTTCTTTGCTGCAATAATAAGTGTAGTTATTTTCTGGATACTGCGCGATTCGAAACGAAAGTTCAATTTAGATAAATTAGTTGAGCTGAAGAACAAACTAGTTGGAAGTACCTCATAAAAAGAAGGGCTGCCTTTCAAAATTCCTTTAGGGCAACCCTTCATTTCAAAGAGATAAACAAATTAATTTACAGAATATTATCCTTTCATTTTCATGTTGTGTCTCATTCCTTCACCACCCCTCACGTGACCTTTTGCAGCATCGAATTTCAGCCGTTGTTCTTCGGTAAGTTGTGCGCGCATGTCCAAACGGTTTTTGGCTTTAATTTTCGTCATCTCAACTTTTAGGCTGCCCATCTTTTCAATATTTTTGTTGACGGCTGCCAAATCGGGTTTCTCTGCATTCATCAAAGTTTTCTGATGGGCTTCGGCTTCCCCAAGTTCATTCTGAATTGGCTGCAGCTGTTTTTGCATAGCCAGGCGGCTTTGTTTAAAAGCCTCCTTTTGTGCATCAGTAAGTTCAAGTGCTGCTACTGATCCGCCATTGCGGTGTTCCATACGCATTTCGTGTTTAGGTGCCTGAGGAGCTCTTCCCTGTCCGTTTTCTTTTGGCTG
>JBBQXI010000232.1:0-6544 GCA_038209805.1 Bacteroidales bacterium
TGGGTAAGGAAAAAGGAGTTCGTACTTCGCTTTATACTGTTTATCGGAATACAGTAAGGGCGGTTCGCACCGATGAATGGAAACTGATCCGCTATCCTCAGCGAAATTTTAACCAGCTTTTCAATTTAAAAATGGATCCGCTTGAAATTGATAACCTAGCTGCTCTTCCGGAGAACAAAGCCAAAGTTGATGAAATGATGACCCTTTTGATGGAATGGTACACATTAACCAACGATACCGCAAACATGACCCCAAAAACTATTTTACCACTCGAATACGACTACAAAAGGCTGAAACAGATTCCGGATGAAAATCAGCCTGAATATATCTTAAATAAATATTTCAAAGGGGTAGACCTGAAAAATGTTCAGAAAACAGCGCACTAATCGTTTATTCGGTGATCGCTAAAAGGTAGTACTAAAGTTCATGTTCTTTTTCCGACTAAACTCAATTTAAATCAAACTGCAATGAGACTTTTGATTCAAAGATTTTTTTTACTCTGCTTGATAGCTCTTATTTTCACCGTCGTTGGTCTGGCACAAAACCCACAATCAATCTTATCAGCCAAAAATGCAAATAGCTTGAAGAATATTTTTCAGGATAAATTCTATATTGGGACAGCTATGAATACCGGTCAAATTCTCGGAAAAGACACGGCATCCATTCGGATTATTAAGCAACAGTTCAATACCGTTACCGCAGAAAATTGCATGAAGTGTGGGCCGCTTCAACCCGAAGAAGGCAAGTTTAATTTTGCTTTGGCAGATCTGTTTGTTGAGTTTGGGATGCAAAATCAAATGTTTATTATTGGGCACAATTTGGTTTGGCACTCGCAGGCTCCCAAATGGTTTTTTGTCGATGCGCAGGGTAACGATGTTTCGCGCGAAGTGTTGATCAGTCGCATGAAAACACACATTCTAATGGTAGTCGGACGCTATAAAGGCAAAGTGAAAGGTTGGGATGTGGTAAATGAAGCCATTCTGGATGATGGGTCATGGCGTGAGAGTATGCTTTACAAAATCATAGGTCCCGATTTCGTGAAACTGGCTTTCCGGTTTGCTCACGAAGCCGATCCTGATGCGGAACTGTATTACAACGATTATTCGATGGCGCTTCCCGGACGTCGCGAAGGGGTGGTTCGAATGGTAAAAGATATGCAGAAAGACGAAATCCGCATTGATGGAATCGGGATGCAGGGACATTGCAGTATGGAATTTCCAAAGATAGAAGAATTCGAAAAAAGCATTGTAGCATTTGCCGGTCTTGGCGTAAAAGTGATGATTACTGAAATGGATATTTCGGCGCTTCCAAGCCCGATAGACAAGCAGGGAGCCGATGTCGATTCGCATGTCGAATACAAGGCTGAATTAAATCCATTTACTAAAGGCTTGCCGGAAGAGGTAGAAAAAGCGCATGCCAAAAGGTACAAGGAATTCTTCGATTTGTTTTTGAAACATCAGGATAAAATCAGTAGGGTTACCTTGTGGGGCGTTCAGGATGGACAATCGTGGAAAAACAACTTCCCCATTCCGGGACGAACCGATTATCCGCTTCTTTTTAATCGAAATTATCAACCCAAAAGTTTTGTTAAAAGCTTATTTCACTAAACAGACAACATCCATTTTGTAAATAGGGAATAATAAATAATTTCCAATGTCTTTCTGGAATAATTTATACATTTACGGCAAATGAATATGAAAAATTTGCCTTCAATTAGTATCTATTGTAAAATCATTGGTGATGAGGAAACCTATATTTTCCTCTTTTGACACAAAATTCAGGTTACAAAGCAAAAGATAATATGTAAAAAGCGGGGGTGTTTTCTCCGGTTTTTACATTAATTTCAATGCCTTAATCTAAGTAATAAACCATGAAAATATTTCCTGAATTCGCCGTTGGATTTTCACTGCTTCTTCACGGAATGAATGCTTTAAGTCAGACAAATTCAATTTCTCAGCCACAAAACCCCAACATTGTTCTAATTTTTATGGACGATTTGGGATATGGTGATATAAGTTGCTATGGAGCAGCACTTTACAAGACTCCAAATCTCGATAAGATGGCTGCTCAGGGAGTCCGTTTTACCAGTTTTATGGCTGCCCAGGCCGTTTGCAGTGCTTCACGTGCCGGAATTTTAACTGGTTGTTATCCCAATCGTGTCGGTATTTCAGGAGCGCTTTTTCCCGATTCCAAGATAGGATTGAATCCCGAAGAAGAGATCATTCCCGAAGTATTGAAAAAAAGAGGTTATAAAAGCGCTGCCGTTGGTAAATGGCATCTGGGTTACCAACAAGAATTTTTGCCACTTCAGCAAGGTTTTGACGAATATTTGGGACTTCCGTATTCGAACGATATGTGGCCGGTTAATTACGACGGAACTCCTTTTTCAGCTCAGCAAAGAGACAAAAAATTCGATTTTCCGCCGTTGCCTTTAATCGAAGGGAATGTAAAAATCAAGGAAATCTCAACCCTGGACGACATGTCAACGCTGACGACTCTTTATACTGAAAAGGCTGTTCGGTTTATTACTGAGAATAAGAAAAATCCATTTTTCCTTTATCTGGCTCATTCCATGCCGCACGTTCCTCTGGCTGTTTTATCAAAGTTTAAAGGGAAGAGCGAGCAAGGATTGTTTGGCGATGTAATTATGGAAATCGACTGGTCTGTAGGTGAAGTTATGAAAGCGCTCGAAAAGAATGGACTTGAGAAAAATACCCTCGTCATTTTCACTTCGGACAATGGGCCCTGGCTGAATTTTGGCAATCATGCCGGATCAACTGGTGGTTTGCGCGAAGGGAAAGGGGCCAGTTTTGAAGGCGGTCAGCGCGAACCATGTATCATGAAATGGCCGGGTCATATTGTTCCCGGAACCATTTGTAATAAACTGGCTTCAACGATTGATCTACTTCCAACCCTTGCAGCAATTACCCATTCGCCACTTCCTGAAAAAAAGATTGATGGCGTAAATATTTTGCCTTTGATGCTGGGTGATGAGAATGCCAATCCAAGGGAAACATTTCTGTATTACTATCGGAAAAACAGTTTGGAAGCGGTTAGGAAAGATAATTGGAAACTGGTATTTGCACATCCTGGTCGGACTTACATCGGTTTTAAACCGGGAGCTGACGGTTATCCGGGCGGAACCAACGAAAATTTCCAATACGAAGAAGGATTGTATGATCTCCGACGCGATCCGGGCGAAAGATATGATGTGAAAGAGTTTTATCCTGAAGTTGTTGCTGAACTTCAAAAACTGGCAGCAGCTGCCCGCATGGATTTAGGCGATGACATTCAAAACATAAATGGCCAGAATCAAAGAGAAGCAGGTTCTATTTCAACTAAATAAATCAAATAGTCATGAACAAAACCAATGTATTAACCATGCTTGGAATTTGCACTGCCGGTTTTCTACCTGCCTGCAAACAACAGGCCCCAAAGTCAGTTCGGCCCAATATCATTTTCATTATGAGCGACGATCATGCTTATCAGGCAATCAGTGCTTACGATGGAGGTTTAAATGAAACACCTAATATCGACCGTATAGCTACTGAAGGAGCAATTTTTACCCGTGCCTGCGTAACGAATTCAATGTGTGCACCAAGCCGGGCAGTTATGCTTACCGGAAAACACAGCTTCTTAAATGGGAAAGTTGACAATATACTACCGTTTAACTGGGATCAGGATAACTTTCCGAAACAACTGCAGAAGGCCGGATATCAAACTGCGATGATTGGCAAAATCCATTTGGATGGCCTGCCACAAGGATTTGATTTTTCGATGGTTCTCGAAGGTCAGGGAGCGTATTACAATCCCGATTTTCTGGTGAATGGAAAAAAGGAAACCATCAAAGGGTATTGTTCTGATATTGTTACCGAAACGGCTCTCGATTGGCTGAAAAATAAACGCGACGTGAATAAACCATTTTGCTTGCTTTATCATCAGAAAGCGCCTCACCGTGAATGGTTACCTGCTCCCAAATATTTCAAGAAATATACAAAAATGAGCTTCAAGGAGCCTGAAACACTGTTCGATAATTACGAAGGACGTGGAACTGCCGCCAAGACAGCTGAAATGAACATCTTTACTCATATGAACTGGGCAGGTGATTCAAAAATATATCCGGAAGTAATGGACGAACTTGGCATTAAGGAAACTTCTGATTTGGATAAAAATGCTTTTAAACGCGAAGTTGGGAGGATGGATAAAGAACAAAGAGCTTCCTGGGATTCAGTTTACGGACCGATTAACGAAGCCTTCAAAAAAGAATACCCAAACATGTCGAAAAAGGAGCTGATGCACTGGAGGTATGAACGATACATGCAGGATTATCTGGGATGTATTGCCTCTGTTGACGATGGAGTAGGCGAGGTATTGGATTATCTCGACAAAAATGGACTGACAGAAAATACAATCGTTGTTTATACTTCGGATCAAGGATTCTATCTGGGCGAACATGGCTGGTTCGACAAACGGTTTATGTACGAAGAATCGTTCCGAACTCCATTGTTGATGCGCTATCCAAAGGAAATCAAACCAGGAACAAGAATCAGCAAGTTGGTTCAGAATCTCGACTTTGCACCTACTTTCTTGGATTATTGCGGCGTTGCAATTCCAAAAGATATTCAGGGTGAATCGTTTCGGAAATTGGTTTCCGGTGAAACCAGCGAATGGAGAGATGCCGTTTATTACACGTACTACGAATATCCTTCGGTACATATGGTAAAACGCCATTATGGAGTTGCTACCGAACGTTACAAACTCATTCATTTCTATTACGATGTGGATGAATGGGAAATGTACGACCTCGAAAAAGATCCACATGAAATGAAAAGTGTTTATAATGATCCAGCTTATGCAGATGTTCAGCAAATGATGCTCAAACGCTTAACCGAGCTTCGTGCAAAATATGGCGATTCGGATGCCAATGACCAAAAGTTCCTGAAAATCTATCTGGAAAAGACAGGTACAGCCAAACAATAGTGATTTCGATAAGTTAAAATCATTCGAAAATCTGGAATGCCCCTTAGTTCGAAATGACGAGGGGCATTTTTCGTTGATAGTACTCTATGATTAGTCAGAAACAATTTCCTATTTTTATCCACCACTAAATCGAATAACCATGAAAAGAATAGTTCTCCTTATTTTTTTTGCTGGTTTTCTGAATGCCAGCTTGTATAGTCAGGCAAAGACACATTCATTTTTACTCGGTAAAGCTAATTTTCTGCTCAATGGGAATCCTTTCCAAATAATTTCCGGTGAAATGCACCCTGCTCGTATTCCGGCCGAATATTGGCGTCACCGCATTCAAATGACCAAAGCGATGGGCTGCAACACCATTGCGGCTTATGTCTTTTGGAATTATCACGAATCGGAGCCCGGCGTGTTCGATTACCAGACAGGGAACCACAACATTGCCCAATTCATTAAAATAGTGCAGGAAGAAGGCATGTGGCTGATTTTACGTCCTGGTCCGTATGTGTGTGCTGAATGGGATTTTGGTGGATTGCCATCGTACTTGCTCCGCATTCCTGATATTAAAGTGCGCTGCATGGATCCGCGCTATACCGAAGCTGCTGATCGTTACATCCAAACGTTGGCGCTTCAGGTAAAAGATCTGCAGGTTACCAAGGGCGGCCCAATCGTCATGGTTCAGGTGGAGAATGAATATGGAAGTTACGGAAACGACCGCACGTACATGAAATGGGTTCAGAACGTATGGAAGAAAAATGGAATTGAAGTTCCGTTTTATACGGCCGACGGTGCCACTCCGTTTATGCTCGAAGCAGGATCGTTACCCGATGCGGCTATTGGCTTAGATCCGGGAGCAAACGCCGAAAACTTCGATCAGGCAACCAAAGTGAATCCGAATGTTCCTTCGTTTTGCAGCGAATTGTATCCCGGATGGCTTACTCACTGGGGCGAAAAATGGCAAAAACCAGACACTACCGAATTGCTGAAAGATGTAAAATGGCTGATGGACAATAAAAAATCATTCAACTTTTATGTGATTCATGGCGGAACCAACTTTGGCTATTGGGCTGGTGCAAATGCCTTCAGTCCGACACAATACCAACCCGATGTGACCAGCTATGATTACGATGCGCCTATCAACGAAATGGGACAGGCAACATCAAAGTATTTTGCACTGCGGAATTTATTAGGGAAATACCTTCCGGCCAAACAAAAATTACCGGCTATTCCGGCTACAATTCCAGTGATCGAAATTCCTGAAATTACACTGAGTACATCGGCATCTGTTTGGGACAATCTTCCGGCTGCCATTCAATCTCCGCAGCCCAAGCCAATGGAAATGTTTGGACAGAAAGGTGGATTCATTCTTTACCGTACAAAGCTGATTGGTCACAAAAAGGGCAAACTCCGGATTACGGAACTGCATGACTACGCAACGGTTTTTGTAGATGGAAAATACATTGGCAAACTCGACCGGGCCAAAGCCGAAAACATAATCGAAATCCCTGCATCAGCTTCAGCCAATCCGCAACTCGATATTTTGGTTGAAGGCATGGGTCACATCAATTTTGCC
>JBBQXI010000233.1:0-6541 GCA_038209805.1 Bacteroidales bacterium
ATTCAGGAGCAAAAGCTTTCTTTAATGCCTTTTCAACAATGTATTTCGAATTTTCGCCATCGTCAACACTCTTGTTTTGGGTGGTAAAACCTACGCCACGACCGAACTCTGATAATTGACGCGAGCCAATATTTGAGGTCATGATAATTATCGTGTTTTTGAAGTCGATACTGCGCCCCAAACTGTCAGTCAAGCGTCCTTCATCTAAAACCTGAAGTAATAAATGGAAAACATCAGGATGTGCTTTTTCAATTTCATCTAAAAGTACGACACAATAGGGTTTTCTCCTGACTTTTTCAGTCAACTGTCCACCTTCTTCGTAACCCACATATCCCGGAGGCGCACCAACCAATCTGGAAACAGAAAATTTCTCCATGTATTCGCTCATGTCAACTCTGATTAGGGAATCGATACTGTCGAATAGATATTTAGCTAATACTTTGGCTAATTGAGTTTTACCAACACCAGTAGGTCCAAGAAAAACAAATGAGCCAATTGGTTTATTGGGGTCTTTAAGTCCAGCACGGTTTCGTTGTATCGCTTTAACAATCTTAACAATAGCTTCGTCCTGTCCAACCACGCTTCCCTTAATCTGTTTGCCCATATCCATCAATCGTTTTCCTTCAGCCTGAGCAATTCGCTGGACAGGTACTCCCGACATCATGGCAACCACTTCTGCGACCTTTTCTTCAGTTACAGTTTCGCGGTGGCTGATCAATTCCTTTTCCCATTCTTCTTTCTCCTGCTCAAGCAACTGTAAAAGGCTCTTTTCTTTATCACGGTGATTGGCAGCCAGTTCAAAGTTCTGACTCTTTACTGCCTTGATTTTCTCCTCTTTAGTCTTTTCAATTTTTTCTTCCAGTTTCACAATGCGATCAGGAACATTGATGTTTGAGATATGTACACGCGAACCCGATTCGTCAAGTGCATCAATTGCTTTGTCAGGTAAAAAACGATCAGGAATATATCTGGCTGTTAATTTTACGCAGGCTTCAATTGCTTCAGGAGTATAAATTACATTGTGATGATCTTCATACCTCGATTTAATGTTGTTCAGAATTTCAATCGTCTCATCAACAGAAGTCGGCTCAACCATTATTTTCTGAAACCGTCTTTCTAGAGCACCATCTTTTTCAATCTGCTGACGGTATTCGTCGAGGGTAGTGGCTCCAATACATTGAATTTCACCACGTGCCAATGCAGGTTTCAGCATATTTGCAGCATCGAGCGAGCCTGTAGCACCTCCGGCACCAACAATGGTATGAATTTCGTCGATAAACAAAATGACATTACTGACTTTCGATAACTCGTTCAGAATAGCTTTCATTCGTTCTTCAAACTGTCCGCGGTATTTGGTTCCGGCAACAATCGAAGCGATATCTAAGCTAACAACACGCTTGTCGAAAAGAATTCTCGATACTTTTTTCTGAACAATTCGTAAGGCAAGTCCTTCAGCTATAGCTGATTTACCAACACCTGGTTCGCCAATTAAAATTGGATTGTTTTTCTTTCTTCTCGATAATATTTGAGCTAATCGTTCAATCTCACGTTCCCTTCCAACAATTGGATCCAGATTATTTTCTTCAGCGGCTTTGGTAATATCAACACCAAAATTATCAAGCACTGGAGTGTCTGATTTTGGGTTTACAGGCTTTTTGGCCGATGATGAAGAAGCGGCTCCTCCAGCTGATTTGGAGAAACTATCATCATCCGAATCTTCATCATCAAAGTCAGATTTTGCCTCCGGATTTTTGTAATCTTCCAATCTTGATTTCAAAATATAATAATTGATGTGGTACTCGCTCAGAATGTTACTGATCATGCTATCCTTATCCTTAATTAAAGCAAGGAGAAGATGACCTGTGTTGATAGTCGGACTATTGAAAGCACGTGCTTCCAAATAAACAAGCTTCAAAGCTTTTTCAGCTGATTTTAATAATTGTACAGAGGCCTGTGAATCTATATCCTTGCCAGTTCTTAGTTTTTCTTCGATCGATTGTTTGATTTCGGACAAATTGACACTAAGGTTAGAGAGAATCTCAATCGCTACGCCTTCTCCATCTCTAAGGATTCCGAGGAAAATATGTTCTAATCCAATGCTCTCATTCCCAAGCCGAATAGCTTCCTCCCGGCTATATGAAAGAACATCTTTAATTCGTGGTGAAAATTGTGAATCCATATGTTTCGTCACATTAATAAAGTTACGCATTCAAAATAACAAAAAGTATTCCTAAAAGTTGGTGCTGTCATACTCAATCTCATTTTCTTTATTCAAAAATACGCAATAAAAGTCATGCATCACTTATAATTTGTTGATTTTACGAACATTACATTGTTAAAATCTTATTTGAAATTTACCCATGAAAAGCACAATAATCGCTTGATTCATAAAGTATTTTTGTATTTTTGTCAATCAAAATTTTTAAAGCAAAAATCATTTAGAGGAGGAGTAAATGTCTGAAGGCGAAAAAATTATCAAGATTAATATTGAAGAGCAAATGAAGTCAGCTTACATCGATTATTCGATGTCAGTTATTGTTTCAAGAGCACTTCCGGATGTAAGAGATGGTTTAAAGCCTGTACATCGTCGCGTTTTATTTGGAATGAGTGAATTGGGAAACTTTTCTAATAAGCCTTATAAAAAATCAGCTAGGATTGTTGGGGAAGTAATGGGTAAGTATCACCCACATGGTGACTCGTCTATTTACGGAACATTGGTTCGTATGGCTCAGGATTGGTCGTTGCGTTATACGTTGGTTGACGGCCAAGGTAACTTTGGATCAGTCGATGGTGATAGCCCTGCTGCAATGCGTTATACTGAAGCCCGATTGTCGAAAATAGCGGAAGAAACACTTGCCGATTTGGAGAAAAATACGGTGGACTACCAACCTAATTTTGACGAATCGTTGAAAGAACCTACAGTATTACCAACCCGAATTCCACAATTATTGGTTAACGGAGCATCAGGAATTGCTGTTGGGATGGCAACAAACATGCCTCCCCACAATTTATCGGATACCATAGATGCGATCATTGCATATATTGAGAATCCGGAAATTGATATTCAGGATTTGATTCCTATAATCAAAGCACCTGATTTTCCAACCGGAGGTATCATTTATGGATACAGAGGGGTTCAGGAAGCATTTGAAACCGGAAGAGGCAGGATCGTTATCAGAGGAAAAGCACACATTGAAGTAACGCCGAATGGTCGTGAAAAGATTGTAATTACTGAAATCCCTTACATGGTAAATAAAGCAGAACTTATTATAAAGACTGCTGAGTTAATCAATGATAAGAAGATTGAAGGAATCTCCAATGTAAACGATGAATCAGACCGCGAAGGAATGCGAATCGTTTTTGATATCAAGCGCGATGAGATTTCTAATGTTGTTCTGAATAAGCTATACAAATTCACACAACTTCAGAATAGTTTCAGTGTAAATAATATTGCTCTGGTTAATGGCCGACCTAGACTGCTTAACCTGAAAGATTTAATTCATTATTTTGTGGAGCACCGGCATGATGTAGTCATCCGCAGAACACAATTTGAATTAGACCAAGCCGAAAAGCGTGCCCACATTCTGGAAGGACTTATTATTGCCAGTGACAACATTGAGGAGGTAATCGCCATTATCCGTGCAGCAAAGAATCCAGATGAAGCCAGAATGAATCTGATGGAACGGTTTAGTTTATCTGATATTCAATCCAGAGCGATTGTAGAAATGCGTTTACGTCAATTGACCGGACTGGAACAAGATAAATTACATGCAGAATATGCAGAGATTCTGAAACAGATTGAATATCTGAAGAGTGTATTAGCCGATATCAATTTGCGAATGGAAATAATTAAAAATGAGCTTATTGAGATTAAAGATAAATATGGTGACAGTCGTAAGACCGAGATTGTGCCGAATGCCGAAGAGTTTAACCCAGAGGATTTTTATGCCGATGAAGAAATGGTTATTACTATTTCTCATTTGGGATACCTTAAGCGAACTCCTTTAACTGATTTTAAAACTCAGGGTAGGGGTGGAAAAGGTTCAAAGGGAAGTACTACTAGAGATTCAGATTTCCTTGAACATATGTTTAATGCTTCAATGCACAATACGTTACTTCTGTTTTCAGAAAAAGGAAAGTGTTTCTGGTTAAAAGTTTATGAAATCCCGGAAGGAACAAAAACATCCAAAGGTCGGGCAATTCAGAATGTAATTAATATTGAACAGGATGATAAAATTTTGGCTTATATTAATGTAAACAACCTGACTGATCCGGAATATATCAATAACAACTTCATCATTCTTTGTACCAAGAAAGGTATTATTAAGAAAACTTCTCTTGAAGCTTATTCACGTCCAAGACAAAATGGAGTAAATGCAATTACAATCCGTGAAGATGATCAGCTTTTTGAAGCCAGAATGACCAATGGAAGTCATCATATCATGATGGCGGTTCGTTCCGGAAAAGCGGTTCGTTTTGAAGATAGTAGTGTTCGTCCAATAGGAAGAACAGCTTCTGGAGTGCGTGGAATAACCCTTGGACACGATCTGGATGAAGTAGTTGGCATGGTTTGTGTTGAAAACGAAAATGCGGACATTTTAGTTGTTTCTGAAAAGGGCTATGGAAAACGCTCTAAAATTGGTGATTACCGGTTGACTAACCGCGGTGGAAAAGGTGTTAAAACCATTAACGTTACAGAAAAAACAGGTCAGGTAATTTCAATTAAAAGTGTTGACGACACCAATGACCTGATGATTATTACTCAATCAGGACTAACGATAAGAATGTCGATTTCATCTCTCCGAATTTTGGGAAGAACAGCACAGGGAGTACGTTTGATAAATCTTAAAGAAAGTGATCAAATAGCCTCAATTACTATTGTTCCTACATCAGAAGATGCAGATGAAGCTTCTGAAATTTTGGATGAAAGCATTGAATTATCTGAAGAAAATGATTCTAAACCTGAAGAATAATAAATATTTTTTAAACTTTTAATTAAATATTATAGCGTAACAACAAACTTTTTATCACAATGAAGAGAACGACAATTTTATTTGTTTTACTTTTTGCCGTTTCATGCGCGTTCGCTCAGAAAGGCAAAGTAACCAGTGCATTAAGTTATAAAGAAGCTGGTAAGCTCGACAAGGCAGTTGAAGCAATAGAAGAAACTATTGATGCTAGTAACCCTAAAACAGAGGGTTCTGTTACATGGCCCAGGACTTGGGAAGTACGCGGTGAAATCTACCAAGCTGTATTTCAATCGAAAGATGAAAATTATAAAAAGCTTAGTGCTGATCCGTTAACTGTGGCATATGATTCTTATATGAAAGCCTTACAACTTGACGACAAAGATCGTTTTTCAAAGAGTGTAAAAATTAAACTTACTCTTTTGATTGGTGACCTTACAAATCAAGCAGTTGCAGGTTTTAATGAAGAAGCTTATGAAAAAGCAATGAAATCATTTGAACAGATCATGGCCATTGAGCAGTTACCTGTTTACAAAGCCGATGATCCAAATGCTGTGGACACTGTTATTATTTTCAATGCCGGATTAGCTGCATACAATGCGCAGAAATACGACAAGGCTATTGAATATTATAAAGAAGCAGCTAAGTATAAATACAATGGTGCAAAAACTTATTCGTTAATAGCCAACAGCTATTTCCAGAAAAAAGATACAGTTGGTGCATTACAAGTATTGCAAGATGGGTTAAAAGAATATTCTGATAACGGAATTCTTTTAGTTGAAGTGATTAATGTTTATTTGAATGCTAACAAGATTGATGCTGCGATGAAGTACTTAGACATCGCTATTGCACAGGATCCTAAAAATGCTTCGTATTTCTTTGCTCAAGGTACACTGTATGACAAACTTCAGAAACCTGAAGAAGCAGCTAATAGCTATCTGAAAGCAATTGAATATAAAGAAGACTATTTTGATGCTTATTATAACTTAGGAGCGCTATATTATAATAAAGGAGTAAAACAGGTTGATGTAGCAAATCTTGTTCCAAGCAATCAACCTGAAAAATATGAAGTAGAAAAAGATAAGGCAGATGTTGAATTCAAAAAAGCGATTCCATATATGGAAAAAGCCCATGAAATTAATCCTACCGATAAGTTTACTTTAGAATCTTTAAAAACGTTATATTATCGTTTAAAGATGTTAGATAAACATGCCGAGATTATCGAAAAGATGAAAAGCATTCAATAATCGATATTTTAAAGAAGGAGCTTTGCTCCTTCTTTTTAGTTGTATTTAAATAACATAATATTAATTCTAAGACAAACGGAAGGATTTCAATGACGGTAAATTACTAACATAATTAAGTCGAAATCTTGAGCTTAGTTTTTATCCGATTCATCTTGGTAAGAAATATTGAAACCTAATAATTTAAAAAAAATTCTACAGAATACGAATTAAAATTCATTACCCAAAGTCATAACGTCAAATTACTTCAAAAATTTAGAAAATATTCAAGTTTACTTTAAATTACATTTGTAACTTAAATAAATTTTTATAATACATAACAGTCTGGTA
>JBBQXI010000234.1:0-6529 GCA_038209805.1 Bacteroidales bacterium
TAATATCCTCCGCCATTATTTCGGATGGCTGCGCTCTGTTTGCTGATGCCAGCAAATAAGTCTGTTAAATCCAGCTCGGCAGCAGGCGAATCTTTGATGGCTGCCAGAAAATTGTTGAAATATGCTTTGTGGTGTTTCGTGTAATGAATTTCCATTGTTTTTGCATCGATGACCGGTTCCAACGCATTGTAAGCGTATGGTAACTCAGGAAAGGTAACATCAATAGCCTTTTGTGCTGGTATTTTGGAGTTGTAAACATTCGACCAAACTGGGGCGGCGACTAATGAAGTCCCGACAAGGGCAATAAAATTTCTACGTTTCATAATTTCTAAATTTTGAAGTTCAACTGTTTTCTTAAATGACTAATTGTAAGAATTAGAAACAGTTGGATCGGTAGTTTTGTTTATACCCTTTGAATCAAATGTGAAACAGTTTCTGGTTTACCCGAATGGTCTTTCGGAGGCTTATAAATATGCTAAGGATTTTCAGAAATCCATTTTATTACCTCAGCTTTTGACTGAAATACTTTAATGAAAGGTTCTGCTTTTCCGATGTCCTCGTACCGCTGTCCGCCTTCATTTGTCAGGACTATAATTTTTCTGACGCCGTTTGATTTTAACGGAGCAATTATGTTTTTTTGTTTAGTACATGACAAAAATATAAATAGCTGATAATCAGCAAAATAGTTGTGAAAATATTTGGATAAAACTCTGAATATCAGTATCTTACGAAAGATTACCACATCATTCAGTAAGAGATATGACATCCAGAGTAGAGGCTAAAAGTAGTGAATTAGTTCCCATTTTCCATAAACAAACAGGATGGAACCTGGCACGAACAAAGTTCTTTGTATTAATGATCAGTGCACTCTGTAAAGTGCAAACCGTAGGTTTCGAGAAGTTGGCCTCTGCATTTGACAGTAGTGCAGATACCAGCTCATCCTTGCGGAGGATACAGCGGTTCATGGCCACGTACCTTCTGGATACTGATTTGGTTGCCAGACTGGTATTCAGCCTGTTGCCTCACAAGCCGCCGTACAGGTTGGCAATGGACCGGACAAACTGGAAGTTTGGGCAGCAGAACATCAATGTTTTGGTTGTTGCAGTTGTTTATCACGGGGTTGCTTTTCCATTGTTGTTCAAAATGTTGCCAAAATTTGGCAACTCAAATACCAATGAACGCATAGAATTGATCGAACGGTTTATCCGCTTGTTTGGATCGGCTTCACTGGATTGTTTGACCGCCGACCGCGAGTTTGTTGGCGAACATTGGATCAAGTACCTGAACGATAATCGGATTCAGTATTATATCCGTATCCGCGAAAACTTCTGGGTTTTGCAGCCTCACAATGGCAAAAAAGTTAAAGCCAGTTGGCTATTTTCGGATTTGCCACTAAATGGTTGCCGGGTAAATCACCGCATCGTGTACCTGAACAACCAACTGTGCTATCTCTCCGGTTCAAAAGTAAAGGACAAACAAGGAAAACCTGAATTGCAGATTGTTATCTCGTTCAACAAACCGGAGGATGCACTTGATATTTATAAAGAACGCTGGCAGATTGAAACAGCTTTCAGGGCATTAAAAACAAGTGGTTTTAACATCGAAGATACGCACTTGACTGAAATTGAAAGGATTGAGAAACTGTTTGCACTGGTGATCGTCGCTTTTACCTGGGCGTACCTGGTCGGGGATTATTTGCACAAATACGTCAAACCAATCAAGGTCAAGAAGCATGGCAAGAAAGCCAAGAGTATATTCAAATATGGATTGACTTATATCTCTTCGGTGCTGTTAAATGCTTTGTTTCAAGATGATATTGGTATTTTTAAATTTTTGTCATGTACTTATGTTTTTTTGAGTAAACGAATATAATTCTGGAATAATCCTGAATTTTGAATTTAGTTTATTGATGATAATGTATCTTGGATAAGCGGCTAATGCATATTCAAGAATGACCGAAACTGAAGCGATGTAGGTTTTTTGATCTGAAAAATTGATGTCATCAATTAAAACTTCGAGGTAATCAAATTTCGAACTGATTTTAAAATAAAGGTTCTTATAGGAAATGTCTTTTTCTTCAGGCATTGCTTATTCGGAATTTTGGTTTTAGGTGTAGACAAAATACAACCAATTTTTGATATCTGGAATAAGCACGAAAAATAATTACATAAAAATACATTTGTTAATATCCCATTGAAAATGAATGAGTATTACATAATTTCATACAAATTAATACTAATTGCCTAGCTCAAACATGCTGGCCATATCGCTTTTCGAAAGCGTTTTAAAGGCAACCATCGACTCGGTTTGGGTTATCCCTTCCACTTTAGTCACTTTCTCGGTGATCAGTTCAGCCAGATCGTCAGCATGAGGAAGTCGGATAACTGCAACCAAATCGAATCTTCCACTAACGGAATAAACATCTGTAATTCCTGTCAAACTGACCAATTGTTCTGCTACTGAATTGATTTTTGTACGTTCGGCGTTGATGAGTATAATGGCGTTTATCATGGTTTTTTCTCCTAAAAATGAATTAAAAAATGAATTAAAGTTACAAATCTTTAGTGGCTGTCAATACCTTCAATCATATACATCGAATGCTCAATGGTAGGCAGAATTTCTTTGCAATATTCGGTTACAGCTTTTACACTTCCGGGCAAGGTGTAAATGAGCGTTTTGCCTGAAACTCCTGCAATACCCCGACTAAGTAATGCTGCTGGTTTTTCCATTCCATATTTCACACGGATTACCTCCATGATTCCCGGAATTTCCTTGTCGAGAATCGGTCTTACAGTTTCCGGAGTAATGTCTCGCGGTCCAATTCCAGTACCACCAGTTGTAAAAACCACATCAACCTGTTGTGAAATGGCGAACTGAATCAGTTGGGCAAGTTGTTCCGGATCGTCAGAAATTAAATGATTCGTAACGGCAATTTTTCGATTGATTCCGGAGAAGAAAGTTTCAGCCAGATTTTTGATTTGCGGACCACTTTTGTCGGCGTATTCTCCGGCACTGGCCCGGTCGCTCAAGGTGATGATCTGAATATTGATCACTTTGGGCAGGTATTCCAATTGGTCGTCGGCCTTCAGATTCCCGCTTCGGATAACACGGGCAAAAATACCTTCTTTGGGCATCACACAATTACCAATTTCGCGAAAAATGGAACAGTTATCGCCGTGGCATTTTTTACCAATCTGGGTTACTTCCAGTTCAACTGCTTCATTCCTGAAACGGTCGAGCGGACGGCATTCGTGCAGCAAAAGTCCTTCTGTAGTAATATTCTCCGCAAATTCGCCATATTTAATATTTCGTCCAGCTTCTTCCGAGAATTTGGATATACTTTCAGTTGCCAACAAGCTAACCTGACGATGCCATTTGCCCGAATGCGCATCACCAACGACTCCAATTTCAGTTAACCGAATGGTATCGACTGGCTTTTTTACGGTTCCTTTTTTTTCTGAAGTATTTACTGAAAGGACTTTTATCTTCATTTTTCCTGATTTATTTTTTAGCAATACATGTCGTGGTTTCCATTTTTTACCTTTTCGAGCAAGGTGATTGCTCTTTCGCGCGCAAGTCCGTGCATCGAATTAATTACATCTTCGATCAGGTTTTCACCAATCAGGCGGGTTTCGTACGAAGCATAGTCCATCAGGTATTCCATAAAAGTAGAAACTGCGTTCGGGTTACAGTGGTTTTTAATATCTCCGGGTTTTGCGCGATCCATAAAATCCTGACCAGTGCGTCCAAGTCGGTAACATCCGGTACAGAACGAAGGAATGTAGCCCATTTCGGCCACGTCGCGAATCACTTCATCCAGTGGACGATGGTCGCCCAGACAAAATTGACCGCTATCGTCGTGCAACGAGTCACTGTAACCACCCGGATTGGTGCGGCTTCCGGCCGAAATCTGTGAAACGCCCAATGCGAAAGTGTCGCGTCGCATGTGGGCAGTTTCGCGTGTCGACATGATAATCCCGGTATAAGGAACTGCCAGACGAAGAATCGCAACAATTTTTCTGAAGTCGAGATCGGAAACGACGTGTGGTGGGTGAGCTGAAATATCAGATCCGGTTGCTGGTTCGATACGAGGAACGCTGATGGTATGCGGTCCAACCCCAAAAACCTTTTCAAGCTCCTGAATGTGTTGCATCAAGGCCAGCAATTCAAAACGGAAATCAGCCAAACCAAAAAGCACCCCGATTCCAACATCGTCGATACCGGCTTCCATGGCGCGATGCAATGCAGTAACCCGGTAGTCGTAATCTTTCTTTTTGCCGCCGGTATGCACTTCGCTGTATATTTGACGATTGTAAGTTTCCTGAAAAAGTTGGAAGGTTCCGATCTTGGCTTCTTTCAGTAGTTTGAAATCAGGAAGATCGAGCGGCGCGATGTTGACATTTACCCGACGAATTTCACCGTTGCCGACTTTGGCCTCATAAATTGATGCAATAGAATCAATGATATACTGAAATCCTTGTTTGGGATAGGATTCACCGGCAACCATTAAAATCCGTTTATGTCCCTGACTGACGAGTATTTCGGTTTCGCGCTTGATTTCGTCCTGATTAAGCGACCGACGAATAATGGATTTGTTTTTAGCTCTGAATGCGCAATAGCTGCATTCGTTCACGCATAAATTGGAAATGTATAAAGGGGCAAAAACGACTAGGCGCTTGCCATAAATCTTTTCTTTGATGAGATTGGCTTCCTCGAAAAGCTCGAACAACTGCATCGGATCGCTGATGTTGGAGAGTACAGCCACATCTTCCAAATCGAGACCTTTCATCTCTTTGGCTTTGTTCAGTACGGCTCTAACTTTTAAAGGATCAGGATTTTGATTCCGTTCCAGAATTTGGGCAATCTCTATTTCGTTTATAAAAACGGACATGATGGTGGAATTCTAAATTATACTTCAAAGGTACTATTCAATCATCAAAAATGAATGATTAAAATTTCGAATAATGTGATATACTTGCAACTTGTTTTCAACTTACTTAAAACTGTTTTTATGTCTGAAAATCTGGTTCAACAGATATCCATTGTAAGCGTGTCTCTCCTTAATCTGTTTATTACGGTCTGGTATTGCTGGCTCACTTATAAGCAGAAGATTAAACCGGCTTTGGCTATGTGGATTTTTTTCACCATTGCAGTTGCAATTAGTTTGGCAACCTATTTAAAATCCGACAATTTTAGTTTGCTCGACAATATCCTGAACACGACCGACCTTGTACTTGCATTAAGTGTCACCATCGCTATCTATCTTTGGGGTGACCATACTTCGCGTTTTAGTCGCTTCGATAAGGGTTGCCTTGTTGCCGTATTTGCTATTTTGCTGTTTTGGTTCGTTACCCGGAATCATGTGGTGACCCATACCTTAACTCAGGGAATCTTGGTGATTGCCTATTTCCCTGTCGTCAGCCGACTCTGGAAAACCCGTGAAAATTCCGAGTCATTTCTGATATGGATCGCCATGGCAGTTACCCCTGCTATTTCCCTTTTATCGAGCAAGGGAACACTGGCAACCATTTATTCGGTAAGGGCGATTGTTTGTATTCTGGTCTTGTTAATTTTAATGTTGAGGGTCGAATATTTAGGCAAAAAACAGATAAAATCTTTGATTTAAAAAGAATTATATGATTCGTAATTCGAAAGATAATCGTTGAGGTTAGCAATCTCACTTTTAAATTGGTCGTTTACTGCCTTTAATAAATTCAGATTGAACTTCCATTCTGAGGGATCTTTCAAAATTACCGGGAAGACCTGATTGATGCTAAAACTGGTCGATTTTTCAGGTACCCAACTATCGCCAGAATTATGCCCCGGAATGTATTCCTGATAATTAATATTAAAAAACTCTACCAGCATTTTCCCATTTTTAATTGAGATTATGCCAGTGTAATTACAGGAGTAAGTTCCGCTAATGGTAAAGCTGTTGCTTAGGACTATTTTCCCATCATTCAGATTTGAATATAAATTTGACGGGTACATCGCGTAATTTATAGCGAACCATTCTAATGTATGGTTGAAAAGATTTTCTTTGGTCGTTTGCCCAAAATCAGTTGTGAATGTATAGCGAACGTGTTTGTTTTGATCGAGGGGTAAATCAGGATAACTCCCGTATTTTGTGAAAAACTGGTTCCATTTTATTCCGATTTTTGAAAGATCATCCGGATAATTGGACGTCGATAATATTTTTTTGCTGAGCGCAACTCGTTCGTCAGCATCGTTCTGGGCGTAAAGATATGTGCCTGATAACAGTAGGCACAAGATAAAAAATAATGATTTCATGGCTAAGTTTTTCAAAATTGGGTTCGTCTGAAAATACTTGATTCTTCAATCTTCTCACAAGATATGTGTTTGGATCATTAAAAACAATATGTTTGTAATAAAACTTAAAAACATAAAAATGGCAGAATTTGCATTCCACCTTTCTGTATTTTTCCCTTCGACAGCTTTCTTCGATACGCTTCAATACACTGGAGCCATGGCAGCTTAATGAGCTTTTCTTCGGACTTGAATCTCTGGT
>JBBQXI010000235.1:0-6523 GCA_038209805.1 Bacteroidales bacterium
AGTCTTGGGTGGAGCGCCTGCTAACTTTATTTACCGGATTAATTCTTTCGGCGACAATGGCACTTTGCTCAGCAAAGTTGGAAACGACAAAACCGGAAAAGAAGCCCGCGAAGCACTCAAAAAACTGGGGGTATCAGACGAAAACATACAAACTGATTATGAGTTTCCGACAGGCTCCGTAAAAGTTAAAATTGACAGCTATGGAAATGCCGACTACAATATTATTACCGACGTAGCATACGACCATATTGAGATTAATGCTGAAATGATAGATGCCTTTAGTCAGGCTGCCTGTGTTTGTTTTGGCACTTTGGTTCAACGGTATGGGATTTCAAAAAATACGTTGCGCGAATTGATACACGAGTCGCCGGACGTGGTCAAATTTTTGGATATAAACCTGCGGAAAAATTGTTACACAGCGGCGAGCATTGAAGAAAGCCTGAGGATGACAAACATTCTGAAAACGAATGACGAAGAACTCCTGATCACTAAGAATTTGTTGAATTTAAAGCATGAGAATCTGAAAGAACTGGCACAGGAAACCATTGAAAAGTATAATCTTGAGATTATTCTGTGCACGCTTGGATCGAATGGTGCATTCTGTCTGACAAAAGAGGACGTATTCTATTACGATTCAGGATACCAAATTAGTTTGGGTGACACCGTTGGATCAGGTGATGCTTTTTCTGCCGGATTTGTTCATTATTACATGAATGATTATCCCATTGATGAAGCCCTAAGTTTTGGGAATGCTGCAGGTGCAATGGTCGCAACAACAACCGGAGCGACTTCACCTATTAGTAAAGAAGAAATTCTCGACTTCATGGTTATTCCCCACAACCGAAATTCGGTAAGGTTTCATCAATAACGACAAATTGGGCTTGTGGCTTAATGAGTTAGATAACTATTCAACAATTCAACCATTCTTATGTCCAATTTTAATTATCCCTGCCTGAGCCATAGTCATAACCAATACTCCTGCAATGGTAATTCCCCCACCCCACAGCTGAACTGCTAGCGGAAATTTATCTAAATAGAAATAAGCAATAATCAGAACAAAAATTCCCTTTAAACTTTGGATAATGGAAGATCTGGATGCTGTTATATATTGGTAAGAATAGAAGAATGACAGCAATCCAACAAATGAGCCGAAGAAAGCCCCAAGCGCGATGTTTTGAAAGGCTTTAACAGGAATAACAACAGATTGACCACTCCAAAGGAAATAGCCCAAAAAGAAGAGAAAAATCCAGCCATTCGAGTTCAGGTTAAAAACTTCAGGACTTGCTTTTTGAACATTCTTTTTCACAATGATCGAGACTAGAGCAGCAAGAAAAGTATTCATCACCACTAAACCAGTACCCGGAATAAAGAATTTCCGCCAGTCAAGTTCTCCTGAATAACTGATAATAAAAGCACCACCGATGGCCATAAGTGCTCCAATTGCTTCAATCGACGAGAATCGCTCCTTCAAAAAAGTAATCGCTAAAAGCGTCATGAAAACAGGAAATAAATTACCCAAAAACGAAGTTACAGAAGGATCAGGGATGGCACGGATAGCCATAAAAAATGTAATGTTCGAGAGAATATCAATTACTCCTAAAACGACCAGCAAACCAATCACATCCTTCGAAATCCCGGGAAGCTGTCGGAATTTGCCGGATGCCAGAATAAAGAACAGGTTCAACAGGAAACCCATCCCAAAATAATAGAGTCCAAATTGAGCCAGTTCAACTTGATTTAATCCCGCTTTGCTAAATACATAAAGGCTCGAAAAGGCAATGGTACCAACCAATGCAAATACATATCCTTTCCACTCTTCCGATTTAAATGCTTCCATCTTGAAAGTAAAAAAAGAGAAACCACTACCTAGTGGTTTCTCTTTCGAAAGTTATTGTATTTTTTGAATTACAACCGTTTTTTAATTGCTTTTGTTGCTTCCTCAAAACCTGGTTTTTCGAGCAGGGCAAACATATTCTTTTTGTATGCCTCAACTCCCGGCTGATCGAATGGATTCACCCCCAAAGTATATCCGCTTAACCCGCATGCCACTTCAAAGAATTGAATCAACTGACCAAGGAAATATTCGTTCAATTTAGGAAGAACGATCTGAATGTTTGGAACTCCACCATCAACATGTGCCAACATGGTGCCCAATTCAGCCATTTTATTTACCTCGTCAACACGTTTTCCGGCAAGGAAATTCAAACCATCCAAATCGGCGGCATCAGTTGGGATGCGAACCTCACGATCGGGACTGGCAACCGAAAGCACCGTTTCGAACAAAGTGCGTTCGCCTTCCTGAATATATTGACCCATTGAATGCAAATCGGAAGAGAAATCAACCGCAGCGGGAAAAATCCCTAAGCCGTCTTTCCCTTCGCTTTCGCCGTAAAGCTGTTTCCACCATTCGGCCAAAAAGTGAAGTTTTGGATTGAAGTTGACCAAAATCTCAACTTTTTTCCCATTCTTATACAGTTCGTTACGTACTGCAGCATATTGAGCTGAAAGGTTTTCTTCGAAAGGAACATCAACTCCGGTTGCCTTTTCCAGATCAACAGCTCCTTGCACCAACGCACGAATATCAAATCCGGCAACAGCAATTGCCAACAATCCAACCGGTGTAAGTACCGAATAACGACCACCCACATCGTCAGGAATAACAAATGTTTTGTATCCTTCGATGGTAGCTAATGAGCGCAATGCACCTTTACTGGCGTCAGTAATTGCAACAATACGTTCGTTGGCTTCAGTTTTGCCATATTTATCTTCGATGTCTTGTTTCAGCAGGCGGAAAGCCAATGCAGGCTCGGTAGTTGTTCCTGACTTGGAAATCACTGCCATGGCATATTCTTTGGTTTTCAGCAACTCGCGAAGTTCGAACAGGTAATCTTCGCTGATATTTTGTCCGGCAAATAAAATGAACGGATTTTTACGGGTTTTCAGGTGAGCGAAACTATCAGAAAGAGCATCGACAACTGCTTTAGATCCGAGGTACGAACCTCCAATACCAATAACTACAAAAATATCAATGTCTTTCGACACCAATTTTGCAGCGGTAGCTTCGTAATCAGCCAATTCAGCTTCAGAAATTGAAGTTGGCAAGTTGGTCCAACCTAAAAAATCGTTGCCTTTCCCAGTTTTATTGAAAAGTGCACGGTTGTGATTCTCAATAGCTTCTTTGTATGAGAAAATCGAGTCTTTTGAAATAAAATCAAAAGTCTTATCAAAATTTAAAGAAATTCTTTCCATTTTACTTTTATCTAAGGTGTTCTGTTAACAATCGGATTTCGATAGCGGGTGAGATGTTTTCGTACAAAATATTATAAACCGCTTCAGCAATAGGCATATTTACCCGAAATTCTTCGTTGATTTCCTTGATGGATTTAGCAGCATAATAACCTTCGGCAACCATATGCATTTCGAGCTGAGCAGAGCGCACGGAATAACCTTTCCCGATCATGGTTCCAAAGGTACGATTTCGGGAAAATTGGGAATAGGCAGTAACCAGTAAATCGCCTAAATATGCAGAACTCTTAATATCGCGGGTAATCGGGTGAACTTTATCAACAAATCGTTTAATTTCCTGAATGGCATTCGAAATCAAAACAGCCTGAAAATTGTCGCCATAGCGCAATCCATTAACAATCCCGGAGGCAATGGCAACCACATTCTTCAATACTGAAGCATATTCCGTTCCGTAGATGTCGTCCGAAACATGAGTGCGGATATACGGACACTCAAGCCTGAATGCAAATGCGCGTGCCTTTTTCACATCAGGACAAGCAATCGTAAGGTATGAAAGTTTTTCCAAAGCAACTTCCTCTGCGTGACACGGACCAGCAATAACCCCAATCCGTTCGTACGGGATGTTGAAATACTGGTGAAGATATTGCCCTACAATCAGGTTATCTCCGGGAACAATACCTTTAATGGCCGAAACCACAAATTTTTTGGATAAGTCAGCGGTAACGTCCGACATGGACTCTTTCAGGAAAGCAGATGGAATTGCCAGGATGACAATATCAACATCTTCAATCGCCGCACTTATATCGGTATAAAAGTTAATCCGGTTCACATCAAACTCAACCCCTCTCAAATAGCTTGGATTGTGCTTGAACCTTTTGAATTGCTCAATATTATCAGAGTTACGGAAATACCAATTGATGCTTTCGACATTGTGCAAAAGAATTTTAGCCAATGCTGTAGCCCAACTTCCACTTCCGATTATTGCTATTTTTGAGTTTGAAAACATTTTATGAGTTACAGAGTTATGACAACCATTTGATTACCTCTTCCAATGACGGGTTGTCCAGACCCAGTTTATTTTTTTTATTGTAGCCACAAATGTCGTTAAAAAACTTTCCCGTTTTGATTTCTTTCAAATCTTTAACTTTTTTTAACCCTATTTGCCTGATCACCGAAATCCATTCGGCAGGAATACCTAATTCAAGAAATTTTTCATCCGGATCGTTGGTTTCAGCAGCTTTCTCCGGCTTCATTTGCGGGAAGAAAAGAACATCCTGAATCGACAGGTTATTGGTCATAAACATGGTCAAACGGTCGATACCAATCCCCATCCCTGAAGTTGGCGGCATACCGTATTCCAAGGCGCGTAAGAAGTCCTGATCAATAAACATGGCTTCATCATCGCCTTTTTCCGATAATTTCATTTGATCTTCAAACCGATCACGCTGATCAATCGGGTCATTCAATTCTGAATAAGCATTCGCCAATTCCTTACCGTTCACCATCAGTTCAAAACGTTCGGTTAAACCTTCAACCGATCGGTGTTTCTTGGTAAGCGGCGACATTTCAACAGGATAGTCGATAATAAAAGTTGGCTGAATGTAATGGGGTTCGCATTTTTCACCAAAAATTTCATCGATCATTTTGCCTTTGCCCATCGTTTTATCAGTCTCGATACCCAACTGCTTGCAAATATCACGAAGCTCGTCTTCCGATTTGCCAGCGATTTCGAAACCAGTGTATTCTTTAATGGCATCGTACATGGTTACGCGCTTAAACGGACGTTTGAAATCAATTTCGTTTTCGCCCAATTGAACTTTGGTGGTTCCGTGCAAAGCCAAAGCAACACGTTCAATCATTTCTTCAGTAAAATTCATCATCCAGATGTAGTCTTTGTAGGCCACATAAATTTCCATTACGGTAAATTCAGGATTATGCGTGCGATCCATTCCTTCGTTGCGGAAGTCTTTGGCAAACTCGTAAACACCATCGAACCCTCCAACAATGAGGCGTTTCAGGTAAAGCTCATTTGCAATTCGCAAATAGAGCGGAATATTGAGTGCATTGTGGTGCGTAATAAACGGACGGGCTGTTGCTCCTCCTGGAATGGATTGCAAAATCGGCGTTTCAACTTCAAGATAACCCTGTTCGTTGAAAAACTGACGCATGGTATTGATGATTTTCGACCGTTTGATGAACGTATCTTTCACCTGAGGATTAACAATCAAGTCGACATAACGCTGACGATAGCGCATTTCAGGATCGGTTACAGCATCAAACAACTGGCCGTCCTTTTCTTTTACGATGGGCAATGGCCTGAGCGATTTACTCAGTACAACAAATTCTTTAACGTGAACAGAAAGTTCGCCTACCTGAGTAATGAAAGCAAAACCTTTCACACCTATCACATCACCAATATCGAGTAGTTTTTTAAAAACCTCGTTATACAGGCCTTTATCTTCGTCAGGGCAAATTTCATCGCGATTGATATACAATTGTAATCTTCCGGTAGAATCCTGCAATTCGGCGAATGAGGCTTTTCCCATGATGCGGCGGCTCATTATTCGACCAGCCAGAACCACTTCCTGATAATTACCAGCGTCTACATTATAGTTTTCTTTTATTTCGGCGGTGGTTACATTTACCGGAAATTCAGCTGCTGGATAAGGATCAATTCCCATATCCTTCATTTTTTGCATGGAGTTTCTCCTTACAATTTCCTGTTCGCTTAATTCAGATATGCTCATCGTTGGGACTATTTAAAATTTTAAAAAATTTTCCGCAAAGATAACAAACTATTGCATACCTGAAGTGGCTCCTAAATTTGAGCTCATTTTTAGCTCAAAAGCATTTTTTACACACGAAAATTCGATTCGACTGATATTCTAGCAGGACTGTTTAGACGTCAGAACAACACTCTATTTAATCGATTCAGCGTTGTTTTAAACGCAGAATAGCAATAAACAAAATTCAGAAAAACAAGCAACTAAAACCTGAAATTTATTTAATAATGCTAAGGTTTTGAGAAGATGAACTTTACAAAATCACGACATGAATCCTGTTAACAAAATGTGAATTAATGTGGTTGATTTAGTTTCCAGTTCTGAGTTCATTTTCTATCTTTGAGAAATTTTTGTCAAAATTAAGATTGTTCTGAAATAAATAGAATGGATAAAGTCTGGAATATCAAAAAGGAGGGCGATATAAACATCATAAAACATTTATCGGTCGCGTTAAATGTGAATATGGTAGTTGCCAATCTTTTAGCCCAAAGAGG
>JBBQXI010000236.1:0-6522 GCA_038209805.1 Bacteroidales bacterium
AGATATTTCCACTAATATCTTGTAACTGACAATGTATCGAGTTGTAATTTAAACCCTGATGTTTTCCGAAAGTGCTAAAATTTTGAGGGTTTTGATCTTTTATGTAGGCATCTTTTGCCTTTTCAACAATGGGCATTCCGCCAATGAAAGGCTTGTCGATTGCTGGCACTGTTTTAGGAATTAAAAAAGTATCCTGACCAGGAGTATTTATTCGAGGATTACCCGCTAAAATAATTGTTGGCTGTCCGGCGAGGAATTCGTTTGTATTTGTGTAAACAATATTCGGTTTACCAACAGGTATTCGTGTTGGTTGGCCGGCAAGTACAATTTTAGGACTTGCCATAGAATTATTAGGAACAATAAAACCTTTTGCTTCAACAATCAACTGACTGTGAGCCAACGACGTATCCTTACTCTGTTGTTTTGTACAAGCTAGGGTTAGTAAAATGATATAAATAGTAACAAGAAATTTATTCATCACGGTAGCAAACCTAAAAAAATATCAGCTTAATATCGAATTATCTCTCCTTAATTTACAATCATTTTTATTACAATTTGATGGAATGATCATTACTTTCAGCTCCAATTCCACTTATAAGATCTATTTTAATGCATCAGCTTTTCGTGCAATTAAGTACCTGACGAAAAAAGATTCACTAAAGAAGAATTTATCACGCAATAAAAAGTTAAAACTTCTTCAATCATACTGTGAATCGCATATTAATGGATTGATGAATTTTATCAATAAAAATAATCTCCCATTTTTCAAGTTGCGAAATATCAATCCATTTTTTTATAAAAAAAAGTTTGGTACTAATCTGAAAAAGTTACTTTTGCACCGGCTTTTTTAGCTTATTCAATTATCAACATATTTTTAAAGATATGGAAAGCGAATCATTAATTCTCTTTTTTATAGTTGCACTAATCTTGGTAGGTGGGGCAATTATATTCTCAACCCTTGTTGCTCCGAGCTCATTAAATCCCGTAAAATCAGAACCGTACGAATGCGGTATTCCATCTGAAGGACCGGCATGGATTCAGTTCAACGTGGGCTACTACCTTTTTGCAATTATTTACCTTGTTTTCGATGTTGAAACCGTGTTTCTATTCCCTTGGGGTGTAGTTATGAAATCAATCGGAATGAGGGCATTTATCGAAATCATTATTTTCTTCTTCATACTTGGTCTTGGACTTTTGTATGCATGGAAAAAAGGAGCTTTGAAATGGGTTTAATCAAATCAATGAAAGATGAAGATTTCGGAGATAGCGAATCTCTCGAACTCTTAAAAAAGTCAGGCGGAAACGTCTTCATGACTAGTATTGACGCAGTTCTGAACTGGGGTGTATCGAACTCTATTTGGCCACTCACCTTTGCAACCAGCTGTTGCGGAATTGAGATGATGGCTGCCGGAGCTTCAAGGCACGACTTTGCCCGTTTCGGGATTGAGGTTTACCGTCCTTCGCCACGTCAGGCCGACGTGATCGTTATTGCAGGAACCATCAATCACAAAATGGCTCCCGTTTTGAAACGTTTATACGACCAGATGCCCGATCCGAAATACGTAATCGCCATGGGTGCATGCGCTGTTTCCGGGGGACCATTCTTCTACAATTCGTATTCTGTGGTACGCGGGGTCGATCATATCCTTCCGGTGGATGTATATGTTCCGGGATGTCCGCCACGCCCCGAAGCACTCCTTTATGGTGTGATGCAATTGCAACGAAAAATTAAGGGCGATTCACTTTTTGATCCGGAAGATGCAACTGAAAGGTTACTCTAAATAATTCAGAACATGCTAAACAGACAAGAATTAACAGATATTATTTCA
Source organism: Bacteroidales bacterium (assembly GCA_038209805.1). Lineage (GTDB taxonomy): Bacteria > Bacteroidota > Bacteroidia > Bacteroidales > Prolixibacteraceae > Aquipluma. The sequence goes on from JBBQXI010000236.1 coordinate 1,830, forward strand.
GGTTTTGTTCCTGAAACTGAATTTCCGGAAGGTAAACAACTATTGGAAGTTATTGTTCCGGCAGAAAAATTATTTGCTTTAGTGGAAAATCTGAAATCAGATAAAAGAACAGCATTCAATTATTTGATCAACCACACTGCGGTCGACTTTACAACTCATTTCACTTTGGTTTATCACCTCGAATCAACAGATTTCAGACATTTAGTGGTACTGAAATCATTGATCGCCGATCGTGAAAATCCAAACATCGACAGTTTGACTGCTTTATATCCAACAGCTGAATATTTTGAGCGCGAAGTTTTCGACCTGTTTGGAATACGGTTTAATAACCATCCAAACCTGAAACGCTTTTTCATGGAAGACGACTACGGCTATCCGCTTCGCAAAGATTTCCGCGATGAAGTAAATATTATTGAACGTTAATACTCAATATCAGATGAGTGAAGAAATTATAAAAGACGTGATTATCGGGGAGAACGAGGACTACATTATTAATATGGGTCCCCAGCACCCTTCGACTCACGGTGTATTAAGGTTTGAGGTTTGCCTGAAAGGTGAAACTGTCAAATACCTGATTCCACACATTGGATACATTCACCGTGGAATTGAAAAGATGTGCGAGGCGATTACCTATCCGCAGATTATCCACCTGACCGACCGAATGGATTACCTTTCGGCTCATATCAACAACGAAGCAGTATGTCTGCTTGTTGAAGATGCTTTACAGGTTGAAGTTCCGGAGCGTGTAAAATACATTCGTACTATTTTGGACGAACTCAACCGAATTGCATCGCACCAATTATGGTGGTGTGCTTTTGGTATGGATTTGGGCGCATTAACCAGCTTCTTTTACGGACTGCGCGATCGTGAACACATTCTCGATATTTTTGAAGAATCATTCGGATCGAGATTATTACACAGTTTCGTGATGCCTGGCGGTCTGATGCATGACGTTCATCCTAATTTCCAAAACCGGATCAAAGAATTCATCAAATACTTCAGGAAAAAATTACCTGAATACGACCAGTTACTTACCGGCAATGTAATTTTCCAGAACCGCGTCAAAGGAATTGGCCACATGAGTAAAGAAACTGCTATCGGATACGGTGTCACAGGTCCATCCGGACGTGGTTCAGATTACTCGTGCGACATTCGTAAAATTGCACCTTACGGAGCTTACGATAAAGTTCAGTTTAACGAAATTATGGAAACCGGCTGCGATACCTGGGCTCGCTACAAAGTGAGAATGGGCGAAATGTGGGAATCACTCAGCATTTTGGAACAATTGGTCGATAATATTCCTGAAGGCGATTTTACTGCCAAAATGAAACCAATTATCAAACTTCCGGCTGGCGAATATTTCCAGAGAGTTGAAACTGCCCGCGGAGAATTGGCTGTATATGCTGTAAGCGACGGAAATAAATCGCCATTACGCATGAGATTCCGGACACCAAACTTCAGTAACTTGTTTGTAATGAACGAAATTACTGCCGGACATAAAATTGCCGACCTGATTGCCATCAGCGGTTCGCTCGACCTTGTAATCCCTGATATTGACCGATAAATGAACACAAATATGTCATCAAACATCTACGATTTTTCGACACTTACCGGCTCTATTCATGCCTGGTTATCAGGCCTGATGTCGACCGGATGGGTCACTTTTACTGAAATGGTTCTCGTCGGATTGGCTTTCCTTTTAATGTACGCATTGCTCGGATTGTTTCTGGTGTATGCCGAACGTAAAGTTTGTGCCTTTATGCAGAACCGCATTGGACCAAATCGCGTTGGACCTTATGGTATCATTCAAACCATCGCCGACTTGATCAAATTGTTGATGAAGGAGTTAATCCCGATCCGCAAATCAGATCCATTGCTTTTCAATCTGGCACCGTTTATTGTTATCATTTGCTCTTTCCTTGCACTGGCAGCTTTGCCTTATGCCAAAGGACTTCAGGCAATCGATTTCAACATTGGTGTATTTTATGTAATGGCCGTATCGTCGCTCAGCGTGGTAGGTATTTTAATTGCCGGCTGGTCGAGTAACAGTAAATATTCGCTGATTGGAGCTATGCGAAGCGGAGCACAAATTGTAAGTTACGAACTATCCGTTGGGCTTTCACTTTTAGCTATAGTAATTTTCGCTGGAACCATGCAACTTTCAGGAATCGTTGAAAGCCAGGCTGATGGATGGTGGATTTTTAAAGGCCACATTCCTGCAGTTATTTCATTTGTTATTTTCCTGATCGCCAGTACTGCTGAGATCAACCGTGGACCTTTCGATTTAGCTGAAGCAGAATCGGAATTGACTGCCGGTTTCCACACCGAATATTCAGGTATCAAATTCGCGTTCTTCTTCCTTGCCGAATACATGAACATGTTTATTGTTGCAGCTTTGGGAGCTACTGTATTCCTTGGCGGATGGATGCCATTTCATGTCGGACACTGGGAAGGATTCAACAACATTATGGATTACATTCCATCGGTAGTATGGTTTTTCTCGAAAACTTTCTTCCTCATTTGGGTAATCATGTGGTTTAAATGGACTTTCCCACGTTTGAGAATTGACCAGTTACTGACTCTGGAATGGAAGTACCTGTTACCAATCAGTTTGTTCAACGTTGTATTTATCGCTTTCATCGTCCTGATGGGATGGCACTTTTAACATTAAACTACAATGAATAGTATAATCGAATATTTTGCGGACATTTTTAAAGGAATTTCTTCGTTGTGGGCAGGGATGCGCATCACCGGGAAATACTTTTTCAGTCCCGGGGAAATTGTAACCCAGCAATATCCTGAAAACCGTGCCACCTTGAAAATGGAAGACCGGTTTAAAGGTGAAGTGATCATGCCCCACGATGAAAACAACCTGCACGCCTGTACCGGTTGCGGAATTTGTGAAATGAACTGTCCGAACGGTTCCATCGAAATTATAACCGATCGCGTTGCAAATGCCGAAGGCAAAATGGAGCGGGTAATCGACAAACACATTTACCATTTGTCGATGTGTACGTTCTGTGAATTGTGCATAAAAACTTGCCCGTCGAATGCGCTGGCCTGGGGTCAGAAATTCGAACATGCAGTATTTGACCGAAGTAAACTCACCAAAGTTTTGAATCAACCTGGTTCGAAACTAAGAAAGGAGGCTAAGTAATGAATGTATTCATGTTTTATATGTTTTCAGGAATAATCCTGATTTGTTCGCTTTTGTCGATCACCACCCGAAGGATTTTACGGGCTGCCGTTTATCTGCTTTGCGTTCTGTTGGCTACTGCTGGTTTGTATTTTATGCTGAATTACCAGTTTATGGCTGCCGTACAGCTCACTTTATATGCCGGTGGTATTGTGGTTCTGATTATCTTCAGTATTTTATTGACACACCACATTTCGCATCGCTTTCAACATCCTAATCTAACTAAACTCATAATGGGTATTGGAGCAGCAGTTGTTGGAATCGGATTAGTTCTTACAACCATACTCTCCCACTCTTTTCAGGCCGGAACTGCTCCGGAACTGCCTGTTGATATGACAGTGATAGGAAATCAATTGCTAAGCACCGGAAAAAACGGTTACGTTTTACCGTTCGAGTTGATCAGTATTTTGTTACTGGCAGCAATGATTGCAGCAATTGTGGTTGCTAAAAAAGAAAAAAATAAAAACTCAGAGATATGATCCAGGGAATTCCTCTCGAACATTTTTTAGTCGTTAGTACGATTATGTTTTTCATCGGAGTTTGTGGTTTCATTATTCGCCGCAACCTGATTACGATGTTGATGGCCGTTGAGCTCATCCTGAATTCAGTAAATATCAATTTCGTGGTTTTCAACCGCTACCTGTATCCCGATCAATTGCAGGGACAATTCTTTTCACTGTTCATTGTTGGTATTGCAGCTGCCGAAGCTTCGGTTGCCATTGCACTTATCATCAACATTTATAGAAACATGAAGAACATCGAAGTTGAAAATGTAAATGAAATGAAGTATTAAGAAGTTCGGAGTCCGAAGTTGGAAGTCCGAAGTCGGAAGACAGAAGACAGAAGTCGGAAGACAACAAAAAAATAATTAGAAATAACGAATAAGAAATAATAAACAGAAAACTGTAATAAGAAACATCGAAGTACACGTTTTACATTTCTTATTTCTTGTTCCTTATTCGATATTAAAAATTTTAAGAATAAAATATAAATCAACAGATAATGACAGGATATACTTACACTGTATTCATATTACTGATTCCACTGGTAATGTTTTTAGTTACCGGATTATTGGGAATGAAATGGAAACCTCTTGTTTCAGGAATATTGGGAACAATCGGAATGGGAATTTCATGGACCCTTTCAATAATTACTGCAGCTACCTACTTCTTTGGTGCTCATGGCGCTGAAGGATTTCAATCTATCATTCCTTTCGAAATCAAGTGGCTGCAATTTACCGAGACTCTGATTATTAAGATGGGCATTCTGCTTGATCCAATTTCGGTGATGATGTTAGTTGTGGTAACTACCATTTCATTTATGGTTCATGTGTACAGTTTGGGCTATATGAAAGGCGAAACCGGTTTTGCACGCTTCTATGCATTCTTATCGCTGTTTACTTTTGCGATGCTCGGACTGGTTATTGCAACCAATATTTTCCAGATGTACATTTTCTGGGAATTGGTAGGTGTTAGCTCATTCCTTCTGATCGGATTC
>JBBQXI010000237.1:0-6519 GCA_038209805.1 Bacteroidales bacterium
GCTTTTATCTGTAATAATAATCTAAAAATGTGATGAATATGATTGCAAAGAACAACAATGCCACAAAGCCAACCATAAATCGCAAAAAGGGCTGATCGAATTTAAGGTGCATAAACCATGTTAAAACCAACACTGATTTAATCGTTGAAAATATCAGGGCTCCTAACACGGAGTATCCACCAAGGTTAATTTTGGTAATCCCAATCGACATGAAGGTAAGAGTGATCAGTGCGATCAGAATATAAAAATAAACTTTGTAGGGTACAATATGATGTTTTTCTTTTTCCATTGGACAAACGATTTATTAGTGTATTAAATAGAATAAAGGAAACAAGAATATCCAGATCAGATCGACCAGATGCCAGTACAATCCGGCATTTTCGAGTAACGACGGCCGTCCGGCATTTACTGTGCCTTTCTGAACCTTGTTCAATGCCACGATAATAATGATCATTCCAATAATGATGTGCAGCGCATGCAATCCGGTCATCACAAAATAAAGTCCGAAGAACAGAATTTCACCTTTACTCATGTCATTAATCAAATGCTGCGATCCGGGCCAAATGCCATGCTCAAACTTAACTCCCCACTCAAAATATTTATTGATCAGAAATATAAGGGCTAGAATAATGGTAACTTCAAGCAAAAACACAGTGAGCCCCTTATTCTTTTTCTGAAGCGCTGAAGTCGACATCGCGATTGTCATACTACTCACCAAAAGAATAACAGTATTGATGGCTCCGATGGTCAGGTTTAATTCTTCCCCTGCCAAACGAAAAGCTTCCGGATTCAGAAACCGATAAATCGAATAAACTAAGAACAGACCTCCAAACAGAAGCAGTTCGGTAAATATAAAAAGCCACATTCCCAATTTAGATGCTTCCCGATCGTAATGTGGGTCTGAATGTTGTGTTGCATTTTCCATAGAATGGTATCCAGTGATTAGTAATTGTAAGGTCCGTCATTTTCTCCGTAAACAGGTATCTCGTCAAAATTTTCCACCGGAGGTGGCGATGGTACTGTCCATTCGAGTGTTTTTCCATTCCAGGGATTTATTGGAGCAATGGGTCCATTTTTAGCCGAACGGAACAGATTGATAACAATGATCAGTAAGCCAAAAGTCATGACCCATGAACCCAACGTTGACAGAATGTTTGCTGCATGAAATTCGGGTAAATAATCATAGTAACGGCGCGGCATTCCCATCATTCCAAGGTAGAACATTGGAGAATACAGCGTAAGAAAGCCAACGGTAAAGAAAGCCCAACCCATTTTTGCCCAAGCTTTATCGTACATTCGACCAAACATTTTAGGATACCAATAATGAATGGCACCAAAGAATGCAAAACCAACACCGCCAAAAACGATGAAGTGAAAATGCGCGACAACAAATGCCGTATCATGCACATAAACATTGGTTGCCAAAGCTCCCAAAACCAATCCGGAGAAACCACCAATCATAAAGACAAATATGAATGTCACTGCCCATAGGAATGGGATATCAGGATTAATAGAGCCCTTGTGCATGGTTGAAATCCAGTTAAATACCTTGATGGCACTGGGAATTGCAACGATAAATGTCAGAATTGAAAATGTGTATTGTGCAGTTCCGCTCATTCCTGACGTAAACATGTGGTGTCCCCATACAAAGTAGCCCACAAATGCAATTGCCAGTGTTGATGCAATAATCGCCTTATAACCGAATATATGTTTTTGAGAGAATGTCGGAATGATTTCAGAAATGGCACCCATGGCCGGAAGGATCATCACATAAACTGCCGGATGTGAATAAATCCAGAACAGATGCTGATACAAGACCGGATCGCCACCCAATGCAGGATCGAACACTCCGATACCAAAAATTCGTTCAAGAGCAACTAAAACCAAGGTGATACCCACAACCGGAGTAGCCAAAAGCTGAATCCAGGCAGTTCCGTATAACGACCAGGGAAATAATGGCATTTTAAACCAAGTCATGCCCGGAGCACGCATCCGATGAATGGTAACAATAAAGTTAAGTCCGGTTAAAATCGAGGAAAATCCAAGCACGAAAGCGCCGAATATAGCGGGCAGCAAGTTCGTTCCCGATTTAAAGCTATAAGGCGCATAAAACGTCCATCCTGTATCAGGAATCCCGTTTCCAAACAATACGGATGAAATCACCAGTATGGCTCCTAAAACATAAAAATACCACGACAGTAAATTCACTTTTGGAAATGCCACGTCCTTCGCTCCTATCATGATAGGCAACATGAAGTTTCCAAATACTGCCGGAAGTCCGGGGATCACAATCATAAAGATCATGATGACACCATGTACCGTAAACACAGCATTGTAACTTTGCGGCCCCATAATGGTTCGTCCCGGAGCAATTAATTCAAGTTTCATGGCCAGACCCAACAAAACGCCAACCGCAAACATCGTCATCATGGAGTATAGGTACAATAAGGCGATACGCTTGTGGTCGGTAGAGAATATCCATGCGAATATTCCCTTGTATTTTCCTTTGTATTCGAGGTAATTAACCTCGTGTGGAATTTGAGCTGCTGTTTGCATAAATCAAAACTATTTGTTTATTTTTCTTTTAGGTTTGAAAATCAGGATCAGGAAGAAAACCAAGGCAAAAAACAAAATCAGCGTTCCTGATATTTTTGTAACATTGAGCACATATGCTTTTCCAACCGGATCGTACGAAAAACAGTACTGCATAATTTTATTGATGGTTGGTGCCGACATACCTTTTGATGATTCGACAATCGCCATTTTCAAATCGAATGGAAGAAAATAGATGCCATTTAAATAACGGGTTATTTTACCTTTCGGGCTAACCACGCAAATGGAAGCTGCATGTGTAAAATCCATTCCGGCTCTTTTGTATTTAAAACCAGTTGCATTTGTTCCTTTGGCAATACTTAGGCTATCGGAAACAAAGAAATGCCATCCTTTAGCAATGGCTTCCTTTTTATTAACCAGATTCAAGTAATTAGCCTTTTTCTTTATCCCCAAATCAATGGTTTCTCTTGGATCAAAACTGATAGTCAGCACCTGATAATCGACTCCGGGCACCATATCCGATTCGTCCATGACCTTAGCCAAACCTTCCATTAGCGGACTGCAAATGCCAGGGCACCTAAAATAAACCCAATTAATGATGGTTGGTTTGTCGATTAAATCAGTCAGGCAAACGCGTTGATTATTTTCATCGATGAGATAAATATCAGTTGGAAGGAATGTATCAAGGTGTTCAACAATACCAATTTCAGTATCATTTGTTTTATCGTCAAAAACCTTTTGACCAAATAAATTTATTCCGGATAAGAGTAAAATGAAAGTTAGGGAAAAGAACAATTTGCCTGAACCCATGCGAAAAGTAAAATCAACCAGCGAAGTAAATAAAACACGTATTTTGACTTTCTGACCCATAGGAAATCTTTGCTTTTGGTACATTTTGATTCTTGGTTTTCAACAAATAGTTTAATCGGTCTGATTCTGTTTTGTCCTAAGAAACCCCAAACAGTTGTGAATGTTTAATAAAAACGAAATAATCGTGTCTTTTTTCAAACTTTTTTCCAAATTCAGGAGTGGTATATTTCACCACCACCACCAGCTATACTTACAATTTACTTTATCTCAGCAAATTACTACCTAAAAGTGAAGTTTTGTTTTGTTGCCATGAATTTGCACTATAGTTCCCCGAATTAAATTGCTTCAATTTACCACATATTTTGATTTAACTATCTAATTCCCGAACAGTTTTTTGAAACATCGCCTTATTTACAGCAACTTCCTTTTTCAACCATCGCTTTGGGCGCCAGTTTCTCTCCGGTAGGGCTCACATAAGGAATTCCCAATGACATTCCTCTCAGAACAAAAAGAACTCCGAGCATGAAAACAAAATAAGGTACTACCCGCTGCATCTTCGAACGAATTCGCTGCCCTATTGCATCGCTCGCCAAAGTCGCAATCAGCAATAATGGAATGGTTCCGATTCCAAAAAGCATCATAAATAGAGCGCCAGTTATTACTGTTCCTGAACTGATTGCTCCCGCAATGGCAACATAAACCAGTCCACAAGGTAGCAAGCCATTCAGGATTCCAATCATAAGAAGTGATGAATATGAACGATCTGTGAAAAGTTTCTTCAACCGGATAATCAGCCTTGACGCGAAACCGCTGAATAAATTTCCAATGGTAATTTTCTCGCGAAAGAAAAATGGAAACAATACACTTATTATCATGGCGATACCAAGCAAAATTGAAGTCCATTGTTGGAATCCGGCCAGACTAATTCCACGCCCTAGCAATCCAAATAAAATGCCAATAATACTATAAGTCAATACTCTACCAAAGTTGTATAAAATTGCTCCGGTAATCTTTGAAAGCAGATTGTGATTTTTCAACGGAAGTGCAACCACGATTGGGCCACACATTCCGATGCAGTGAAAACTGCCGATTAAACCAATGGTTAAAGGTGTGATAAAGTCCATTTTATAAGTTTAAAGTTCAAAGCCTAATGTTCCACGTTTCGGGTTTCGGGTTAGGTTGTCCCGAAACTCGTATCTCGCAACTAGTAACATTTTTGATGTTTATTGAGACTGATCACTGTCCACTACAATTTCTTCTTCCTGATAATACGAAACTTTGTTTGCCGACCAGTCAATTTTAACGGTATATCTCCCACTTTTCAGGTCTTTCAAACCAATCGACTGGCTATAGTTATCAGTCAGTTTTAACTTGATGGTCTCATCTCTTTTTTCTTCAACCGGGCTGTAAAAATGAATGTTTCCTAAATAATCCGAGATTGCAGAAAGTTTGGGAAAAGTCAGTTTAAGGGAGTCTTCAGATTGTTCTAACCGAATCTTTTCAGGCAGCGCCGCTGTATTTTTCACCTCTTCGATGTGCTGCTGATAATTAACCGATTTCTGGTAATAATCATTATCCACCAAATCATAATCCTGACGAACTGCAATCGAAACCAAGTATATCATTCCGCTGATCATCACAATCAACGCAATTACGATTCCTGTTCCCCAATTGATTTTAATCTTCATAGTTTCTTTTTGTTTTACAAATGTTCCGAGATCCGGGCTGCGAGTTTCGTGACGTCCAAGCCATTTTCCCGTAACCGGAAACGAGAATCTCGCAACAGTTCATTTAAGGTTTGTCCAACGAATTGGGCCCGACAAATGTCGACGAAATCTTGTTGATCAGCTTTCCGGCTTCGTAAACACCTATCTCCAAATGATTGTTCGACGATTTAACATCCGATTTTTTCAGAACGATAAGCAAATTTCGTTGCGCCACTTCGCCTTTTCCAGCCTTCAACGAATCACCCATCATCCTAATTTCACCTTCAGGAGATAATAGTTTTAAGGCGACTTTAACTTCAGAATTCGTTTTATTGACCAATTCAAGATTATATAAGTTACTGTAACTATCTGGACCATACTCTTGAAACATGGTTCCCTGTGCACGGATGATGTGTGTTTCAAAACTTCCGCGTACGGTAAACAGATATGTAATCAGCACAAGTAATGAAAATAATACCGCAGAATAAGCGATAACCCGTGCATTAAACTTAACCTTTTGTCCTTCTGAAATTGATTTTTCGGAAGCAAAACGGATGAGTCCCGAGGGTTTATTTATTACGCTCATCACTGAATTACAAGCATCTATGCAGGCGGTGCAGTTAATACATTCCAACTGGGTTCCGTTTCGAATATCGATACCGGTTGGGCATACAGCCACACATTTGCGGCAGTTGATGCAATCGCCTTTTTCTCCTTTGCCCCGAGGTTCGCCACGTTTATAGTCGTAGGCCACCAATATGGTATTTACATCGAGCATTACGCCTTGCAAGCGGCCATAAGGGCAAACCATCGTGCAAACCTGTTCGCGAAACCAGGCAAATACAAAATAATGAGCCCCGGTAAAAGCCAGAACGCCCATCAAAATTCCAAAACCTTCCATTGGCCAGCCCTTCAGCATTTGCCCAACTTCGTTCGTGCCGATTACATAGGCCATAAAAGTCAGGATGGTAAAAAACGAAATGATCAGGTAAATTCCATGTTTCAGGATTCTTTTCAATGCTTTTGCAGCGTTCATTTCCTGATTTGCCAGTTTTTGCTGCTCACTTGAATCACCATCGATCAGATATTCAATGGGTCGATATAAGAATTCAAGAAAAACGGTTTGCGGACAAACCCAGCCACAAAATATTCTTCCGTAGATAACTGTAAACAGTACGATAAAAACAACGAGCGCTATGACTGCAAGTACCAGTAAATAAAAATCTTGTGGGTAGAATGTATTGCCAAACAATACAAATTTTCGTTCCAGAAAGTTCAGGAAAATCAGCGATTCTCCCCTGAATTTCAGAAATGGCGCCAGATAAAAGAATGCCAACAACGACCAGGCTATTATGCGGCGGAAATTATAAAGTTTACCTTTTGGCATCTTGGGAAACAGCCAAAGTCGTTTACCCTCTTTACTGAAAGTGGTCGGTCGGTCTCTAAATGT
>JBBQXI010000238.1:0-6512 GCA_038209805.1 Bacteroidales bacterium
CAGGCCCGGTTCACATCAATATTCCACTTGGAGAGCCACTTTATGGATTCTCCGACGAGGAACTTTCCAAATTCCGAAACATCCAAAGTTGTTCTTCCAATGCTCAAATTCCATCTACAGAACTTGAAAAACTAGTTGAAAGATGGAATGCCTCAACCCGAAAAATGGTTATTGCTGGTCAGCTTTCGCCCGATGAGCAAATCAATTCGTTGGTTCAAAAAATGGTTCAAGATCCCGGAACGGTGATTCTGGCAGAACATCTTACCAATTTATCAGGCCAACATCTGGTTCATGCAACTGATGTGGTTGTGGCCGCTATTTCTCCGGAAGAAAAGTCAAAGTTTCAACCCGAAATTCTCCTGACTTTTGGTCAGCAGATTGTTTCGAAACGGCTGAAATTATTTGTTCGCGCCAATCAGCCTCTCGAACACTGGCACATTTCAGTTTCCGGAGAGCATACCGATACCTACAATTCGCTTAGTCGGGTTATTTCTTCAGATGCTTTTTCATTCCTGGATGTTTTTGTTCCTGAAATCATAAATACAGAAAGTAACTACCGCGAAAACTGGAATGTTAAGGAGCAAAAGGCTCTTCAGATTCAGAATGTATTTCTGCAAGACGCACCTTTTTGCGACCTGACTGCCTGCAAAACTATTACTGAAATGATTCCTGAAAACTCGGTGGTGCATTTGGGAAACAGTTCTTCGGTTCGGTTAATACAAATGTTTGAACCGAATAAAGGTTCCGAATATTACGGCAATCGCGGTGCCAGCGGAATCGATGGTTCATTGTCAACTGCGGTTGGTTTTGCTTTGTCGTCCGAAAAAATAAACACAATTATTCTGGGCGAATTGTCGCTTTTTTACGATTCGAATGCGCTGTTAAATCAGCACTTCCCGCAGAATTTGCGAATTATTGTGCTGAACAATGGTGGCGGAAACATCTTCCGTTTGATTGGAGGACCGCGACAGTCGCCGGCATTGAATGAGCATTTTGTGGCTCAGCATAACCTGAAAGCCGAAGGTTTTGCCAAAGCATTTGGCATCAATTACCTGAAAGCCGAAAATCAGGGAATACTTTCGATGGCTTTAAATACTATTTTTGCTCCCGGCTTTTCGGGACCTGTTATCCTGGAAGTATTGACTGACGGTGAAATCAGCGCTGTGGTTTTTCAGGAATGTTATCAACAACTAAAAAATTAAAATATGTCAGACATACGCGAATGGCAAATAATTCGGGAATAAGAAGATATTTTCTTCGATTATTTCGACGGGATTGGCAAGATTACAATTAACCGCGAACGCTATCGCAATGCGTTTCGACCAACAACTGTGAACGAAATTTCGGATGCACTAAAGATTTGCCGCGAAGATCAGCGCATTAATGTAGTGGTTTTGACCGGTGCCGGCGATAAAGCTTTTTGTGCTGGTGGCGACCAAACAGTAAAAGGCAAAGGCGGTTACATCGATAAAGATGGAATTCCTCGCCTGAATATTTTAGAAGTTCAGAAGCAAATCCGCTCGATGCCGAAACCGGTAATTGCCATGGTAAACGGCTTTGCTATTGGTGGCGGACACGTGCTGCACGTGGTTTGCGACATTAGTATTGCCTCGGAGAATGCCATCTTCGGACAGACTGGTCCTAAAGTGGGGAGTTTCGATGCCGGCTTGGGTTCATCCTATTTAGCCAGCATCGTTGGTCAGAAAAAAGCCCGCGAAATCTGGTTCATGTGCCGCCAGTATTCGGCTGCCGAAGCATTGGAAATGGGATTGGTGAATAAAGTTGTTCCGTTCGATCAGCTCGAAGACGAAGTAGTAGCTTGGGCCCAGCAAATGCAGGAACACAGTCCGCTGGCTTTGCGCATGTTAAAACTTGGATTGAACGCCGAATTGGATGGACAAATCGGTATTCAGGAATTTGCCGGAAATGCAACTTTGTTGTATTACCTCACCGAAGAAGCGCAGGAAGGGAAACATGCTTTTCTTGAAAAGCGCAAGCCGGACTTTAAAAAGTACCCTAAATTTCCGTAATGGCTAGTCTGAAAAGTTGGATTAAAGCTGCACGACTGCGAACATTACCATTGGCGATGTCGGGCATTTTGATGGGAGCAGCACTTTCATATCTGGATAGTAGTTTTAACCGGACGGTCACAATTTTGGCTGTTGTTACGGCATTGTTTATTCAGATATTTTGGAATTTTGCCAATGATTACGGCGATTCGCAAAAGGGAACCGACAACCAACATCGCGTTGGGCCAAAGCGAACGGTACAGAGTGGTGAAATTAGCCCGACCCAGATGAAAATCGGGATGATTGTGTTGATTATGCTCAGTTTGGCTTGTGGTATTTGGCTAATAGTTGAAGGAACAAAAGGGCTAAACCCGACCATGTTTCTGCTTTTTCTGGTATTTGGTATTGTCGCTTTGATTGCCGCCTACCGATATACCGCGGGCAGCAATCCATATGGATATGCCGGGTTTGGCGATGTGGCCGTATTTCTTTTTTTCGGTTTGTTGCCAGTAGTTGGTACCTATTTTCTGAATACTCACCGTATCAGTCCGGAACTGTTTTTACCTGCGATCAGTATTGGCCTTTTCAGTACTGGTGTTCTGAATCTGAACAATATGCGCGACATTGATAATGACCGTAATTCAGGAAAACACACGGTAGTTGTGCGAATGGGAGGTTCTAAAGCAAAAATCTATCATTCACTGCTGATTTTACTCGGGATGACGACATCAATTCTGTTTGCAATAATCCACGGAAAGTCCTCTATTCAGTGGCTGTTTATGCTTGCATTCCCTCTATTTATTCGCGATTTGATTCAAATTAACCGAATTACTGAACCGCGTAAATTCGATCCTTATCTGAAAAAATTATCGCTGACAACCCTGCTTTTCACTGTGTTGTTTGGTGTTGGGATTATTCTAAGTCATTAGTCATTGGGAAAAAGTTAAAACCCGACTTTTCGATTGACTATTGACTTTTTCCTGACTAGTGCGAATCAATCTTTGCGCCGAAAGCTAGATCTCCGGCATCGCCCAGTCCTGGAACGATATATGACATCGAGGTCATCTCAGAATCAACAGCGCCAATCCACAAAGTTACATTATCAGCAGTAATGTGTTTGGTTACATATTCAACGCCCTGAGAGCTGGCAATAATTACGACCAAATGAACATGTTTCGGACTTCCTTTTTTCAAAAGAGCCTGATATCCAACTTCCATTGAGGCGCCGGAAGCCAACATCGGATCAGAAAGGATGACATCTTTACCATCAAGTAAGGGTGTCGCCAGGTATTCAAATTCGATATGAAATTCGCCAGCTTCATCATATTTCCGATAGGCTGATATGAACGCATTTTCAGCATGATCAAAAATATTGAGTAAGCCTTGCTGAAGAGGTAATCCTGCACGTAAAATTGTAGCTAAAACAGGGTGCTGAACTAAGGTCTCTACCTTGGCAACCCCTAGGGGAGTTTTTATATCCGTAGTGTGATAGTCCATTGTTTTGCTAATCTCGTAGGCAAAAACTTCACCCAAACGCTGAAGATTTTTGCGAAAACGCATTGGATCTTTCTGAACTACTTCACACCTGATTTCTGAAATGAACTGATTGAAAATGGAATTTGAATCCCCAACGATATTTACCTTCATAATCTAAAAAGTTTCGGCGAAAGTAATTAAAATTACCTAACCAAAAGAATGCTGTACAATATACAAGCAAAGAACTTTTTAGAGGTTATTAATTCATTTTTTTGAAAATTTGAAGAAGCCTTGGCAACCGGTTTTGATGAATTGAATAATAGGTTTCCGGCATTGCACCAAAACCTGCATAAAAGCGTGCGACTCCCGGAATATTTGAACCTTCAAAATCGAGAATTTGCTTTTTGCCTGCATTATTTTGAATATAGGTGTCGATTAGTAAAAACATGGCGCTTTGTTCAATTCCTGTTTGATTGGACGATGCGGCCAGATAAATGCTTTTCTGATTTGAAGTCAGAAAGAAAGCCGAAGCAACCAGATTATTGGCCGAATCCCATGCTCCATAGATTTCGCCAAGCTGATGATAGAGCGCATAGCTAATGACTTTCTGAAGCGCTTGGTAGTGTTTGTTTTTTATCGCAGGAGATTTTTCAGTAAGATTGGCTTGAGTAAATTTCAGAAACTGGTTGATGTCGTAAACTGAAAAAATGCTGACTTTATTCTGAATTGCTTTTTGAATGTTCCTTTTGGTGTTGGAGTTATAATAGGTTCGGATATTGTCGGCTCCCGAATGAAGGTGAAGTTGATAAGTTGTATTTTTTCGGATTTTATACCCATCAACAGTAGGCATGTTCCCAAGATTCAGATTCATATCAGTCAATCGGAATTTTCCCGGAATTGAATTTAGAAACTGATTGACGATATCGGGTTCAGGTTGAAAATTAGAAAAAACGCCAAGTTGCTGGGTGAAAAATGGTTGATAAATATAGCTAATTCCATATTTTTTGTTGTTGACCAAAGGCATAATGTACAGGTAATCGCCCCAGATTAGGGCATCCCAGCAAGGGCAAATCCGGTCAAGATACCAACTGTAGGCATAAACAATCCCAAAGAATGAATTGGCAATACATTGATCCCATTTTGCACGGTCAACGTCTTTGTTGGCAACAAATTTGATTTCGGGATTACTCATTCTCCAAAATTAAACCTTTTTCGAGAATCTGTTCAAAAACCTTGCGCCACTCCAGCCACTGCCCCGAATCTTTTAGCGACTCGTTATGCCACAGGCTAACGAAAGTTCCGTTTACTTTTTTTACTTCGGTCATCAATTCTTCAATCAGTTGCCAGGCTTTTTGCGGTTTTAGGTGCATGTAGTTTTTCAATGTCACATCCATTGTTTGAAACGGGTGAATGATCAATTCAGTGCTCTTATTATGACTTAAATCAAAAAACGGAAATGGAGTGCAAGTTCCGGCCCGAAATCCAGCCAAGCTTGCAAATCCCATGGTGTAGTCGTCTGTAATACCCGATTTCAGAAGGTTTTGATAGGTCTTCGGAAATTTCAGTTTTAAATAATGCTGACGACTTTGAGTTACTGGTTGGTGAATAATTTTTTCGAGCCTTTCTTTTTCCTTTTCAAACAACCATGGTTTATCATTTGAGGCATACGATGGATGAATACCCAATTTACAGACTAAAGACAAACTGGTAATCAGCTTCCGGAACGGTTTGTTTTGGTATGAAACATTTTTGTCGAATTGATTGCGGTTGCCAATCAGGAAAAAGAACATGAGGTGGTCGAGTTTCGACTGATAGGTTTCAAGAATGTATTGATAGGTATCGTAAGGATCATTCCTGAGCCGAAGGAAAACTGCAATTCGTTGTTTAAATTCATCCCAATGACGATTCATCACAGCTTTCGCGATGCCTCCAAGTGAAATAAGTAGGCTCTTGTTCTTGAATGCCCAGGCATTGTCAATATCCATGGTAGTAATCAACTGAAAAGTTCGTTTTCTGATTTTGAACTCAGGAAATTGTTCAGTGATTTTTTCTGCAATCCAATAAGCCATTTGATCGACAATTGGCTTTTTGTGCATCCCAAGTTGCACCAATATATTTTCTGAATCGGTGAAGCGTTCGTGTTCGTCGGTGATTTCTCCCAGGTATTCTTCGTATCTCGAAATCAGGTAAAAAGTGGCAGCAAACGGATCAAAAGGAAGGAAAGAGTCATCCTCAGTGGGAAAAAATAGTTGCGCTTGCTGGTATTCAACGATCTGAATTTCCTGAGTGGAAATGCTTTTTTCAAACAGGATTGGCTGAGCTTTCAGAAATAATCCGGAAGAAAGCTTGGTTGATGAGTAGTTTATTTTGGGTAATTCTGATTGCTGAAATTCTTCCGGATTGGATGTAAAAATAAGATCAACGCCAAGGATCGTTTGGAAGATAAATCCAAAAGTGTATTCAATCCGAGGGGTAATCTCGGAAGCGAAGATCAGGAGTTTGGTGTGAGTCGAATTTTTCACAAATAAAAATTAGTAATTATTTATCAATGTCGTTTAGTTAAGAAAACAAACTAATAAATACCGTCATTGCGAGGAACGAAGCAATCTAACGATCAACAGATTGCATCCTGACAGGTGCCTCGCGGTCGCAATGACGACACGACTATACGACATTGAATTAAAATGCGACATTATTTCATTTCAATTACTTAATTACAAACTGAAAATAGTGTTTTTTTACTGCATCATCAGATCAGTCCTTCATCGGCGAAGCTAAAGTACGCATCATTCCCGATAATCAGATGGTCCAATACCGGAATATCCATATGCTTTCCGGCCTCTTTTATTTTTTTTGTGATTTCTTTATCGGCTTCGCTCGGAATAAGGTTTCCCGAAGGATGATTGTGACACAGAATGATGGAACTGGCGAGCTTATCGAGAGCCATTTTCAGGATAATCCGTACATCGATCACCGTTCCAGAAAGCCCGCCCTGACTAACCATCATTTTGTCGATTACCAGGTTAT
>JBBQXI010000239.1:0-6499 GCA_038209805.1 Bacteroidales bacterium
CATAGATTTGTACAATCTGACGACGGATTACGCCCAATTCATTGTCCTGAAAATTACTATCCATTTTAGAGATATCTTCATTCTGTCCGGCTTTCAATGCAAAATCCTTCAACTTAACGATGAAATCACCGAGCCTACGGGTTGTGAAATGAAACAGAGTCCCCATCAGGACAAAGAGGAAAAAGATAAATACCAAAAAAATATGTTCCGTTTTTAGAAAATTGATGATGTCGACATTATAAACTGCTGCGGTTCTGACATAATATTTATGGCAATTTTTAGCATAGTAATAAAACTTCTGGTTGGTAGTTGCTGAAAGCCTGATACTTGATCCTTTCCCGAATTGCAATGCTTTTTGCACTTCCGGACGACTCAGGTGATTTTCAAGATGTTCGACATCAGACACGAAGCTATCATATACAACCTTACCTGTCAAGTCGAGTACAGTTAAACGGGTATTCGAAATTGGCAACAGACTCTTGAGTGTATCCAGCGACCTAAAATCACCAGTTTCAAAAATCTTCTTGTGCTCAATATAGCGGTGGCTAAATTCAGAAATATTATCGAGCGTGTTTTCGAGCTGAGCGGTACGATAATGCTTCTCCCGATCGTATTGGTACGCCAGCACAACCAGACTGAAAATAGAAAATACAGCAATGTAGTTTATTAATATTCGCTTTCTGAAGGTACGTCTTACAGCCACAACTCTGTTTTTAGGTAATGAAATAATCCTGTTTGTTTCTTATCAGCAAGGCACCATTTAGCTAATTTTCAAAGCAATATCCGTATCCTGATCGCCCCTTGATGCAACTTCCATAAGTACTTATTTTTTTTCGTAATCTGGCAATGTTGACATCGACATTTCGCTCAGTAACAATTACATCATCGGCCCAAATTCGATCCAGGATTTCCTGTCGGCTCAAATATTTACCCTTGTGAGAAATTAGCATGTTCAGAATCTCAAATTCTTTTCGGGTAAGCAATATATTTTCACTGTCGATGGTCACCGATTTTCGATTCAAATCGAGCTCCATGGTATCAACAGTAATAACTTTTGGCTTCACTTCAACATTTTTCCCACGACGCAAAACAGCTTTGATCCTTGCAACCAGCTCTTTAATCGAAAATGGTTTTGACAGATAATCATCACCTCCAACATTAAAACCGGTCAACATATCGTTCTCGGTTTCACGGGCAGTAAGAAAAATAATCGGAACCGAAAGCCCCATTTCCTTCCTGATTTTATCTGCTAATTTAAATCCAGACATTCCACCCATCATCACATCAAGTAACAATAAGTCGAATCGTTCAATAGACTTGGAAAGCGCTTCTTCACCTGAATAAGCGACCTCTATCTCGAACCCTTCACTTGCCAAATTAAACTGAAGGATTTCGCATAAATCCCGTTCATCGTCGACAACCAATATTTTATAGTCCTGATTCATAATTCACTGTTTAGATAATATTTGGGGATTTAGTTTCGCTTATGACGAATATCTTTTCCTTCGAAGGAATAAAACGAGGCCTCCGCAATATTTGCTGCATGATCAGCAATACGTTCAATGCTTGCAGCCATTTCTTTTATATTGATAAAACTGATTAAAATATTCTTGTCTTCAGCCAAAAGATTAACTCTTTCAGCAACTTTCTTTAGCATTTTATGGTTGAATTCGTCCACAATTATTTCTGATTTAATGGTCCATTTTGCCAATTCCATATCCTGATTTAAAAAAGATAACATGGATCTTCTGGACATATCAACACTCAAATTCATCATTTTCGAAATAAACCCTGAAAGACTTGTATACACCTCTTCGTTTTCAATCCGCCGCATGAGTTTAACTATGCTTACCGCCAAATCACCAATTCGTTCGAGACTGATGGTAATACGGTAGCATGACATTAATATGCGTATCTGCGAAGCTACAGGTTGGTAAAGGGCTATTGAATTGATTACGTCTTCACTCAGTTTAACTTCAAGCTTATTAATTTTCTCCTCATTTTTAACAAAATCCTCATGCACTGCATCATCCAAACGCAATTTCCCTGAGGCAATTAACTTTTCAACAATGTCGAGCTGCCGTAACACTAAATTGGCAAGTTTCTCGTAATCAGCTATAATATTTACAATAGCTTCGTCTTTCTTTTGCGACATATTTGAACACGTTATATCTATTAATTTTAACTCTGTTAACCGTCTGACTAAGATAAGGAAATATAATTGTCGATAAATACCTGAAGCTTGTTTCGATCAGAACGATTTTCAAAACACAAAATTGAATCAATAGAATTAAAGAGTGATTACATTTTTATTGCAGCAGGATTAATTTATTTTATTTCAATAAATCGAAATAAATCGAATATCGATTCATTATACTGACATACAATACGATAACACAACATTTCAGTATCTTGAAAAATAAAGATTTATTGCAAAAACAATAAATTTAGCTGATAAAAATAATAAAATCGTATTTAAACGATTCGAAGAATCCGGAGTTTATGAAATAAAAAAGAAAGCGAGAACTTTCCAATTTTAAAGCAATAATAAGAATGCAGAAATCGCCGTAATCACAATAACGAACCCTCGATAAATGTGTTCGGGAATTACTTTAACAGCCTTAAACCCAACAAAAGCGCCTATCGCAATCGCAGGAAGTGCAAATAGATCAATAGTTAAAGTGTGCAGAGTGATATTGTTCCAGACAAAAAATTGCAATGGAAATTTCGTGAAATTAATAATCATGAAAAACCAGGCGCTGGTACCAATGAAACTGTTTTTCGGAAGATGCATGGCCAGCAAATAAATAGCGAAAACGGGACCGGCCACATTACCAATCATAGTAGCAAAACCACCCAAAATCCCCATTGCTGCAGCAAACCACCATCTGTCGGGGAAAAGACTTGTTCCTTTTCGCTTGTCCTGCCAAAGCATTAGGGCAATGCTAAGAAAAACGAGAATGGCAATCAGATTTTTGAATTGTTTATCGTTCACCATTTTGCCAACCCACAACGCAATCAGCAGACCAACTACGGCCCAGGGTATAACTTTAATAAGGTGATTCCAATTGGCGTGCCGACGATAATAGGCCACTCCAAAAATATCGGCCATCATCAGAATAGGGAGTAGTACACCAGTCGATTGTTTGGCGCCAAAAATAAAGGCCAGCGCAGGAACCACAATCATTGAAACGCCCGGAACACCAACTTTCGACATTCCGATAAGCATACCGCAAGATATGATGATGGTCCATTCAAGCGGACTGACATGAAGTGAAGACAAAAGCTCCATCGCTAATTTTTAGGATTAAAGCACAAAAGTAAGGAAAGATTTCAGATCAAGCCGAATACTCCTTGTCCAGAAGATCCAATTCCGTATGATCGGTTTCGCCAAACCATTTCAGGAGATGTTCGCGAGCCTGATCTTTAATTTCAGGAGTAATATAAACTGCCATTTGGCGAAGAACCAGAAGCAACACGCCCAAATCATCGGCAAACCCAATTAGCGGAGCAAAATCAGGAATAAAGTCGACTGGTAAAATGAAATAACCTAAAGCGGCCGATAAAATTAGTTTTGCTTTGAGTGGAACATCATTCGATTTCATCAAGTATTGAAGCAATAGCGCCGGATACACCACTTTCATACCAGCAGCCTTTGAAAATCTTTTCAGCTTATCCCAAAACGATGCATCCGAATAATGTCTCCGAAACTTGGCCGATTTAAATTCATCAGCAAACAGACTGTATAAATTGGCGCCGATTTGTATGGTACGGAATTTCTTCATTATAATTAAATTTGCTCCCTTCGATATACTTCCTTCGACACGCTTCGCTGCTCAGGAAACATCGCGCTCAGGGAGCGGTTTTATCTGCTAACTTCTCACTTCCAGCTATTTCAAACTCACATTGGTATAATCCACACGAGTATCTCCGTAACTGGCTTCAATCAAATCCAGCAATTCCTGAACAGATTCGAGCGTTTCGGCTTGCAACAGTCGAATACGAAGCTCTCTGAAATTAGGTAGCGATGGAAAATATCTGGCAAAATGACGACGCATCATCAGAATACCGCTGCGCACATTGTCTTTCCATTCAATCGACATATTAAGCTGGTCGCGTACATTCTGAACCACATCCGCAACCGTTGGTGGTGGAAGTATTTCTCCGGTTTTCAGGTAATGTTTCACTTCCGAGAAAATCCATGGACGGCCAATCGAACCACGGCCAATCATCAGCGCATCGACCCCACTCTGATCCAGAAACGCTTTTGCTTTCTCCGGACCATTAATATCGCCATTCCCGATAATCGGAATTTTCATGCGAGGGTTATTTTTCACATCGGCAATCAGCGACCAATCGGCCTCACCGGTGTACAACATGCTGCGCGTGCGACCGTGAATAGCCAGCGCGGCAACTCCGGCATCCTGCAAACGTTCGGCCACATCGACAATAATTTTGCTGTCGTGATCCCAACCCAGCCTGGTTTTGGCGGTGACTGGGATCTTGACCGCCTTCACAATCGCTTCGGTCATACGCTGCATTTTATCCGGATCGAGCAACATTCCGGCACCGGCGCCGTGCCGAATGATCTTTTTCATCGGGCAACCGTAATTGATGTCGATAAAATCAGGCTGGCAATCTTCAGCAACTTTAGCAGCCTCGACCATCGAATTAATGTCGTGACCGTAAATCTGAATGGCCACCGGGCGATCGAAATCGAACAAAGTCATTTTCTGCTTGGTCTTCTGAATATCGCGAATCAGCGCTTCCGACGAAACAAACTCAGTATACATCACATCGGCTCCGTACTTTTTGCACATGTACCGAAACGATTTATAAGTCACATCTTCCATTGGCGCCAAAAAAAGCGGCATCTCCCCCAAATCAATTGATCCGATCTTCACTGTTTCTAATTTACATTGATGATGCAAAGTAAGTAACAAAGTATCAAAGTGGCAAAGTACCTGAGTTATTGTTTTTCACTTTGGCACCTTGCCCTTTAGATACTTTGTTTCTTTATCTATAGCTTTACGCAACCAAAACGTTCGTTCTTCCGTCTTAGTTCAAGTAAAACTCTAAAAATGAAAACACTGTCTGCTCTAAAATACCTTCTGGTTTTATTCCTTTTCGCAGGAATGGGCTGCGAAGAAACCGTTATTGAACAAGGATTTACAATTGGAAAAGAAGCAAGCTTCCAAGTCAACCAACTTTACACTTCGGCCGACGGGAAATACACGCTGAAGCTTACTGAAGTCAGTGACTCACGCTGCCCCGAAGGAGTACAATGTGTTTGGCAGGGCGAAGTTGCGATTAAAGGTGAATTGAGCGAAAATGGAAATAAATCATCCTTTGAAATTCATTCGGTATCATCCTTGTCGAATAAACAGCCCGATGGATATACTGTCCAGATTATTGATGCCAAACCATATCCGAAGTACGGCACCGAATACAAACTCACTGATTTGATTGTTACCTTGCTGATTCAGAAGAAATAACCTTCATTTGGTCAGCTGATCAAGTATCATTTTGCAAAACAATTCGGCTCCTTTACCACTGATCAAAAAAATAATCGTAATTTTAAAATCCGGTTCAGGCATTGTCATATTCCTTGATTAAGCCTGAATTTTCTGGGTGCACTTTATTTCGCATCTGGTTTAGATTACGCATAAATCATTAAAAAACAGCAATATGAGAACAAGAAGAATGAATGAAGATGAAGAACCGGAATCGGAAGGGAAAAAACCGCATATTCAGAAAAAAGTAGAGGAAAAATTTCTTGAACAGCGAAAAATATTCCTTTGGGGTCAGGTTGACGATGACTCGGCTCAGGATATTGTGAGCAAATTACTCTATCTGGAGTCTATTAAACCTGGCGAAAAAATTACATTTTTCATCAATAGTCCGGGTGGAATGGTAACCTCTGGCTTCTCCATTCTGGATACCATGAACCTGATTTCATCGCCGGTTTCAACGGTTTGTATGGGATTGGCCGCATCAATGGGTTCGTTACTTTTATCGGCCGGAGAAAAAGGCCAGCGTTTTATTTATCCATTGGGCGAAGTGATGATTCACCAACCCAGCATCGGGTATTTGCAGGGTCGGGCAAGCGATATCGAGATTCATGCCAAACAAATTTTTAAAACCAAAACATTATCGGCCGAGATTCTGGCGAAAAACTGCAATCAGACTTTGGAACAGGTTCTACATGATTTCGAACGTGATTATTGGATGAATGCCAAAGAATCAGTCGAATACGGAATTGTGGATGGAATTTACAAGATGTAACAGACCATTAGTTATATTGAAAATATTTTAGAAATGCGGTAAATACATTTGTTATTTACCGCATTTTTTGCGTCAAAGAATAAAGACTCAACAATTCCTTATTTAATCAACATTCTCGCAGTTCTTCGGCTCTTCTGCTCCACATAAATGTTACGGCCTTCAGAAATCTCTGCCACAGATTCAGCAGTATAATAGCGTATTGTTACTAAATCCA
>JBBQXI010000240.1:0-6499 GCA_038209805.1 Bacteroidales bacterium
GAGCTTAAATTGTTGATGTCGGCATTTTGGCTCAGTTCATCGGCTTTCAGGCTCGAAATATAGCGGTTCAGTAACAAATGTGTAATTGATTTGCTGTAATAATCGTGTCCGTTGCGCAGTGTGTAAATGGCTTCCATCAGACTGTTCCGATCCGAGTCTCTTCCCAGAAAACCTTTGGCTCCGGCTTTGATGGTTTTCAACACAATTTCTTCATTATCAATGACTGATACTATCAGAATTTTCAATTTTGGACTGCTGATCGTTAGTTGAACAATGAGGTTTAGGTTTCGGACCGAAATGTCGTGCATATTCAGGATCAATACATGAATTTGTATCGATTTCAATTTTTCAATCAGAGCCTCACGGTTATCACATGAAAGAACAACCCGAAAATCGGCAATTCCAGATAGGAGACCAGAAACACCTTCCAGCACCAGCTTGTGTTCATCAAAAATGGCAATGTCAATCATGATTAATAATAATTGCTGATGTCTTTAGCTTTCCGTCCATTAAAATGGTTAGCGGATTTTTAAAGCGAACATGCTTGAAATATTTAGTATCATTTACCACCCTCTGTTTTTTCAACATTTCCCAGCGTACGAAATCGGTCGGCGAGGAATGCAGGACAGAAAAGTACCCAATGTTCATTGAGGTTACATTGTGGAAAAAGTGCGATCCTAATGATGAATCCAGTGGAAAATTATCCAGGCTGACTTCAACAATAACTTTAGCATTCGAAATTTGTGACCAGTTTACCGGAATTCCAACAAACCGATCCTGACTTCCCCAGCGGCCAGGCCCGATTAAAACATAGTTTCGTTTGTTTTTGATCATCTGGCTATTCAATTGTTCAATTTCTGCTACCATTTCAATTGTTTTCAGTTTGCTGAATGCCGTATTATCTACAAAAATTACATCCCGGATACCTTTTATTTCACCATTACCCAAGCTCGACCGTGTATATAAAATCATTTGTGATTGATCCAACTGATCGATCACAATATTTTGCAAAACCTGATTGCCAATCAATGGTTTAATCTGAAGAAGATAAAATGTTGGCAAACCGTTCTTCGTACGTTCAAGGTCAACAGCATATTCGATTTCGACAGGAGAACCAAAAGCTTCTTTAATGGTATTCAGCAAAATACTGATGGTTTCTGCCAGCGGAATATAGTTGTATAGCAGAATATCGGCAAAATTAACAATTCGTGGGCCATAAGTGCTTAGGCCAGATTCAATGCGGTCATTATTTGGATTGTACACAGAAACACAGTGATTCAGCGTTCCATGTTTTTCGGCCTCGCTGATGTCCATGAGTTTTAGTGCAGCCAGTTCGCCATTTTCCAGAAAATCAAAACTCTTATCGCGGCAGTCGAGCGCGTAAAACTGTACCTGCGAGTTGTTCAGTAAATCCTTAATACTGTGGATACAAACTTTGGGATATTTGGGCGAAAAGCGGAACGATTTCCACCCATCCACTACATAGGTTCCCAGGCCAACTGCTGCAACAGCAAAACCTTCTTCAGGTTTCATGTTGGCAACCGGATAATAATTGTACGACTGTGCAGTTCCGCTGATATGCGGATAATAATAGTCGCCATATTGATTTCCAACCAACTCCTGCAATACCACCGCCATCTTTTCCTCTTCAATTTTGTGATGGATAATGGAGAAATAGTTTCTGGCTTTTTCTGAAAAAGTAGAAGCAAAAACCAGTTTAATCGCAGTTGAAAGCCGTTCAAAAATTATTTTTTTATTGGTGGCGTGATTAGGAATAATATAGGTATCAAAAACTCCGGCAAATGGCTGGGTGATTGAATCTTCTGACAAGCTGGATGATCGCACGGCAATTGGTTTATCGATTTGTGTGACAAAAACCCGCAGTTTTTTCAGGAGCGAGATCGACAAATGAGCAGCTACAAAGTGGCGTCTCAGCTCGGTATACGAAATATCCGGATCTAAGATTTTATCGAACAACTTATTCTTCGCGATAAAATGCTGAAACTCATTCGTACCAATAACCACGGTAATGGGAGCAAGAATATTTATCCGGTTGGCGAGTGTCGGGAAATCAATGTTGTAAATCAGCGTGTTAATAAATGCCAGACCACGCCCCTTCCCTCCGAGCGAACCTCCGGAAAAAGACACGATATTTTTTTCATCCAGACTTGAGGTCTCATCAAAACTCAGGACTTTTCCCTTCTTTTTATCTTCCCGATAATGTTTAATGGTATCCAGGAAAAATTTCCGCATCTCGTCCATGTCTTTGAACGTATTGGCCGATACCGGGTTGAGTGTTCGTGCAAGTTGAATTTCACCGCGCGACATTAGCCATAATGACAATTGGTTTTCGGAGGCCGGAAGGAAAAGCGACTCGTCGGGAACTTCCTGAAGCAGGGTTTCGAACTCGCGCAACGATTTGGCCACTCCTATTTTATTCCCCTCTTTATCTCGGAACACAAAATTCCCGAAACCTAAATATCGAGTTAGGTAATGTTTGAGATCGTTCAGTAATGTTTCCGAATTTTTGTTGATAAAAGTTACTTCAAGATCCCTAGCCACCTGTTCGTTGCGTATTTCTGACGATTGCAAAATAATAGGAAGCTTTGAAATGTGCGATTTAACGTATTTAATAAAACTTACTCCGGCATGTTTGTCCAGTTTTCCGCCACGGTCGAATTCCACATCCGAAATTACACAGAGTAAAAAATCTTTATATTTATTGAAAATAGCAATTGCTTCTTCATAATTCCTGGCCAACAGTATTTTGGGTCTCGACCTCATTTTCGAAATCTTATCGAGCTCGTTCTTCTCAAATTCGGGCAACAATTGTTGTACTTGCCCAAAAACAATGTCGTACAAAAACTGAAGGTATTTGGAATAATAAAGTGGCGAATCTTCAATCAACAAAATGACACGAACCAAACCGATCTTGGTATCGTTTTCAACATTCACTTTGTCTTCGGTCGACTTTACAATGGCAAAAAGAATTAGCGAATCGCCATTCCATACGAACAATTTATCAACCGACCTGATTGTTGGCACCAACTCCTCAAAGTATTTGATGTCGCTTTTTTTATTCAGGAGCAAATAGATGGGAAGCGCCTCTTTCCTGATTTTAATCTGCTCACTTAAAATAATGGGCGCTTCACGATCCATTCCTGCCATTAGGATAACCAGATCAAAATTAGTAGTTTCGAGCAAACTGAGCGCTTCTTCGGCAGTAGATACCCCTGTTATTCGTGGGACTGAAAACAGGCTGTACTGATAAGCTTCCCCCATAAATTTTTCGAAAAATGAATCTTCACTTTCAAGGGTAAAAGCATCGTACAAAGTGGCCACAAAAAGGATATGCTTGATTTTGTACTTCATCATGTCGAAATAAACGTACTTGTCGATAGCTTGCTGGTTAAAGTACAGCTGAAGCGGCTTTTTGTCTTTGATCAGCGAGTTCCTGAATTCATCAGAAGGATGAATAATTTGAGCCGAAATCCCTTTGCGGTGAATGATTTCGCGACCCTTGTAATTATTCAGGTATCCACTGATCAGCCGGGCGATATTCGTCAGCAAATTGCGTTCTTCGTGCAAAAAAGGCCCTTCGTCTTCTTTCGGGAATTGCTTCAGGTAAAAAATTTCTAACGATCCTTTTTTATTGTCGATGGCCACAAAACTCTCGGTTTGCAACCAGGCCGTTTCTGTGAAATTAGGGCTCAGATAAGATTTCCCTTCAAACCGGATGCGTGCCACCGTATATTTTGGATATTGCCACGACTTGGGCAGAATGGCACATATTTCCATCAAAGTTTCATCCACCGATTTGCCTTCGTCAATAATGAGGGTTGTTTGGTTGATGGCCTTTAGTTCTTTTAAGCGTTCCACGTTTTCGTGCTGAAGCTTGTTAAATACGTCATGGGTTGCCGATCCTGCAATCAGGTTTGCCAGGTTGACGAGCAAATCCCGCTCTTCCTTTAAGAAAGGACCTTCATCGGCATCCGGTAACTGCTTCAGATAAAAAATCTCGATCGTTCCTCTTTTTCTTCCGGGCGCATCAAAACCCTGAACCATTTTCCATGGAGTTTCCCTGAAATGACGGCTTAAAAAAACATTCTTATCGTAACTGATCCGGGCAACAGTTTCTTCCGGATATTGCCATGATTCAGACAATATAGAACAGATTTCCTGCAGCGAATCTTCGAGTGTTTTCCCACTCTGAAGGATCTCCGAAGTCCGGTTTATCCCTTTTAGCTCTTTTTGGCGCTCCCCCATATCAAATGCCAAGGTTCCAAGCTGGATTTTTGAGATAAGACCAATGAGCAAAGTGGTTATCATTTTCAGTGTCGATTCGGCTTCTTCAATAACCCATCCGGATGTACTGGAAATAATTTGATGGGAAAGATACAATTCGACAATTCCCTTTTTACGATCTGGCAATTCAAAATCACGTTTTACCGTCACCAAAGTTTCCTCGAACGATTGGTTTTTAATGATTTGACCATCAAACGAAATAAATACCGATATAGAATTTTGGGGAATAGAATTTCCGGCAATAGCGTCGCAAACTTTTTGCAACGATTGGTTTAGATCCTTTTCCTGATCAAGAATTTCAATGATCCTGAAAGTAAGATCCTTCTGCTGAAGGATGTGGTTTCCTGGTAGCAATGGATCTGAATTTTTAGACATATTTTCCGATTAAATCTTAATTCACTGAACTTTTGGGTTTAGGTTCAGAAGCATTTCGAAATTAACACATAAATCGATTCAATTTATTACAAAAGGCACGAAAACAGCCAGAATCTTAATCTGACCGGCCGCACCATTAAAAATAAATTCACTATGCTGCTTAAACTAGGATGTTTGTGTTGTTACCAGTTGTATTGCAGAGAATTTCCTCATCACGCCCAAACCTTTTAATCATTTCTTCCAGATTTGGATACCATGCGTTAAAGTCAAACCCATCCACACAAACCGCTTTGTTTGTGCTGAGAACACTTACATTATAAATACCATGACCTGTACTTTGTACTGTGTTGTTCAAATATAGAATTGCCTGGATCGGAATATTGTATTTGCGGGCATGTACACAAGTGTTCTTGATTGTGCCAGCCGAACCGATTACAAATACATGATCGACTTTGTTGCTTCTCAGAGTTTGTGTAATTGCCTGACAAAACGAGACTTTTTCACCACTATTTTCGCTTTCAGGAATTACAATTACTTCGTCCGAAATAGCTCTAATCTCGTTTTCGAGAAGGATGCCATCCGACGTTCGATCCGTAAGAATGGTAATAATGCGGTTTCCTGCGGAACGAAGTGAAACCAAGGCAGGCAAAAGCATAACTGTGCCTGGCTCGTGGCCAACACATAAAACTGTACCGAAGTTTTCGATAGGCATTGGATAACCAAAAGGCCCACTGATCTTAAAAATTTCGCTTCCTAAATTCAATTCAGCCAAACGTTGGGAGGACTTATCTGCAACAAAAACTAAAACAGTTATTGTTTCATTTTCACGATCGAATTTTAAAACTGTTGCGGGAATGCCAGGTTTATCTTTTTCTAAAATAATCAAAATATATCGGCCCGGCCTAATATCGTTTAAGACGGTTGAAGTCCTGATTTCAAATTTCATCACATTGGCTGAAATATTTTTCTTTGCTATGATTCTATTCATTTTATTTTGGATTTTAAAAAGGTTCTCAAGATAGATTGAATCAAACTCAGAAAAAAAATCGTTACCAGAATTAAGTGAATCATGTACGTGAAAAACGGAATAACAAGTAACCGGTTTTCGGGTTGTCCTGCTTGCTGACATTTCGAAATGTGATTCACATTTTAAGGTTCATTTATACAAATGCCTTAGCGAGTCCATTAGATTAGATAATTCGGCAAAAGATTTATTGTTGTGCTTTTGGAAGACATCGTTATGAAAATCGTTGATTTCTTCCAAAACAGGTAAAACTTTTTTCCATTTGTTATCACTTATTGCAGTAAAGAATATGGTGCTTTCATCGTTTATTCTCTTTTTAGCCTGCTCATAAACAACTTTTCCCAGATCAGACATACTAAGCAACTTAATTCTTTTGTCAGCTTCATCTTGTATCTCGTATAGTAAACCATTATTAATCAATCTCCTTATCGTGTCCATGCCAGTCGTATATTCGAGATGGTACATATTGATCAGATCGGTCTTCTTTGCTCTTTCCAGCATATCAACGGCCTGTAGAAACAGAAATTCCAAACGAGTATTGATTACCATATCTTTCAGCGCTTTACGTGCGTAGAATTCATGATATCGGGCAATTCCGGCAGCAGCTTCTAAAAATCGGATTTTATCATCAAAGATATTTTTAAAAGGAACTGTAGCTCCCGGATAACGAGCTGAAATTGTTTCAATTACTATTTTCTCCTGAAGTTCAGGTTCTTCGTGAAATTTGCTTACAATCCACTGAGCAAAATTCAGAACATCTAATTGATTATTTTCCAGTTGAAAATTCTCAAAAAG
>JBBQXI010000241.1:0-6493 GCA_038209805.1 Bacteroidales bacterium
TCAATCTCGGCTTGTCAATTCTTCAGGAGTTGTTTGTGCCGAAGCCGAACTGCGGTTTTTCCTACTATCTGAAACCGAAGCGCGCGACAAATATCATTATCCGGGCGTCGAAGCGTTTTTTGAATGAGGACTAAAGTCGGAAGACCGGAGAGCCGCTCCCTGAGTAGCGTGTTTCCTGAGCGCGAAGCAGTCGAAGGAAAGCGTATCGAAGGGAGGATTTCAATATGAAGACCGGAGACCGAAGCGCTGCTCCTTAAAAATTCGGTTGAAGTTTTGTCAAACGCTTGTCAATAGAAAACTTTTAACGTTGAACATTAAACTAACTATTTATGAAGCAATTCATCTTTGCATTTGTTTTCTTTTTGTTGGGTTTCTCTAGTTGGGGCCAACCCAAATTCATACCTGCAAGCAATACCGATATCAGGTATGTTGGACGGTTCGATTTTTCAAATCCGGAGGAAGCGAGGTTCGACTGGTCGGGTGTTTATATCCAATTCAGTTTCAGAAGTACCGAGTGTTCTGTTAAAATGAGCGATACTGGGCACAACTATTACAATGTTTTTGTTGACGATCAGCCCGTAAAAACGTTTGACGTTAAAAGCGATACAACATTGGTTATTGACTCCAAACTTGGAACCCAAATCCACAACGTTCAGATTTATAAACGGACCGAAGGAAATCAGGGATTGGGCACTTTTAAAGGAATTCTTCTTTCTGAAAACGGAGAAATGCTTTCGTGGAAAGAGATTCCTGTCAGGAAGATTGAATTTATTGGCAACTCAATTACCTGCGGTTACGGAACCGAAGGGCTTTCGAAAGGCGAACACTTTAAACCATCGACTGAAAATAATTACCAGAGTTATGCGCCAATCATGGCACGTGCCTTTAATGCCGATTACCACATTGTAGCACATTCGGGCGAAGGTGTTGTGCGCAATTATGGATACAAGGAAAAAGTTTCGCCGTCCGGAACAATGCCTGCCCGGTTTAACCGATTATTTGACGAAAAAGATTCGCCCATTTGGAATTTTGAACAATGGAAACCTGATTTGGTCGTAATCAATTTGGGAACCAACGATTTCAGCACTCAACCCTTCCCAGATAAAGCTGTTTTCAAGAAAGGGTATGAAAATCTGATCAATGATGTTCGCAAGCAATACGGCGATCTGCCGATATTTTGCATTGTGGGCCCAATGATTGATGAACCTTGCTACTCGTATGTAAAGGAAATGGTTGAAGATTTCAGGACAGTATCACAAGAAAAGAATATCTATTTTGTCGGAATCCCAAGTTATTTGACAAATCCTGAAAAAGATTTAGGATCGGACTATCACCCCAATTATTCCGGGCAACGTAAAATGGCAGTTCATGTTTTGCCGGTAATTTCAAGTGTTTTGGGGTGGGATTATAAAAACAGTGAGCTTTAAAATGAATCGGTCGGGGAACAAAAAATTGAAATTTGTTTCAGTTTTGCTTTTAAGAAGCTATTTTTGTTGATGTCTGAAAATGACAAATTTTCTAAATCAACTAAAAATTTTATTATGAGTTTAAAATTGAACGTAAAAAAATCATTGACTTTTATTGCTTTGGCTGTTTTTATTGCCGGAGGTTTCTCTTCGTGTACGCCTCCAAAACCAGCTAAAGAAGTAGGTCTTCAATTGTATTCTGTTCGCGAAGCGATTAAGCAGACAGACATTAAAACAGTTGTTGAAAAAGTTGGCGCCATGGGTTATAAACTTGTTGAAGCTGCCGGCTATAGTGATGGTAAATTGTACGGCATGGAACCTGCCGAATTTAAAGCATTGTGCGATGCCAACGGTTTAAATTTCTTTTCTTCACATTGCGGACAAGCCGTTCCTGACTCTGCAGGTTGGGCTGCTTCGATGGAATGGTGGGATACTTGTATCGCTGCCCACAAAGCTGCAGGAGTAAAATACATTGTTCAACCTTTTATGGATAAAGTGGGTTACGAAAGCATTGCCGGAACCAAACGTTATTGCGATTATTTCAATGCTGTTGGTGAAAAATGTAATGCAGCCGGAATTCGTTTCGGTTACCACAATCACTCTGGCGAATTTAAAGATGTGGATGGCGAGACAATTTATGATTTCATGTTGAAAAATACCGATCCTGCTAAAGTGATGTTCGAGATGGATTTGTATTGGATTACCGAAGGCGGTAAAAATCCGATTGACTATTTCAACGCATATCCTGGTCGTTTCGAATTGTGGCACGTGAAAGACAAACGCGAATTGGGTGGTGCTGATGCGGTTATGGATTTCAAACCAATCTTTGCTAATGCAGAAAAAGCAGGCATGAAAAAATTTATTGTTGAAGTGGAAGAATTCAATTCAAATCCAATCGACGGCGTAAAACAATCACTTGATTTTTTGCAAAATGCAGAATACGTGAAATAAGCTGACGATTTTAAGATAAGCAAGAAGAGCAACTTTACCCTGGGGTATTGTTGCTCTTTCTTTTTGTACAAAAGTCTGATCAATTCCTATTTTGGGGGACATACATTTAATCATCCATAAATAGCGGATGGTCAGAACAAGAAGAATCGGTTTCGTTGTATAGACGCCATGCATGGCGTCTATACAACGTTTGGTGCTTCAATGTTGCATTAAAAGATGTCATGCATCGCGTCTCTACCGTCCTTCTGCCATTGTGCAACCGTATTCTGTTTCCACAACATATTTATTGATAGAATTGATCCGTTTGCCAATTTGCCGGATTACTTCGGATATATTCCGAAATGCGTTGACGCGATTCCTCGTTTCGGATGATGTGATCGTAATAACGGGATTGCCATGCAAATTCAGCGTGAATCAGACGTGCCTGTTTGGTTACAGCCGATTTGAATCCACGAATAATCGATGATAGATTTTTAGATTGTGGTGCAAATTTGTTTTTTGTATCGACGGTGATGTTTGTGGGCCATTGTAGAGACGCGATGCTTCGCGTCTCTACGTTCGATTGCGTCTCTACGTTCGATTGCGTCTCTGTATTCGATTGCGTTTCAATAATGTATTGTAGATACGCGATGTATCGTATAGACGCCATGCATGGCGTCTATACGTCATCGTGGTTGCCGTTGTCGTCATTTAACACTGCATTGCGTTTGTTATATTGGTTTTCCCCAATTCGAATAATACCGTGAAAATGATTTGGCATCACAACAAATTCATCCAATTTGATATTCATATCTGGTCTGATTGCCGGTGTTTTTAACCATTCCTGTTCTGCAATTTTTCCGATATCTGACAACTTTATTTTGCCATCTATTGCATCACCTAAATAACATTCCTTGTTTTGTGTACAAATTGTTACGAAATATGCGGCGTTCCATCCATAGTTCCACCAATCGGCACGTGCTGATGGAATTCGATACATGTCCTGAAATTTGTCCGACATTGGGTAGGGGATTGGTTGTTATTATTCGCGTTGTTGTTGTTGTTGTAGTTGTTGTCGTTGTTGTTGTAGAGACGCCATGCATGGCGTCTCTACATTTGTACGGCAATCACATTTGTACGGCAATCACGGTTGCACGGCGTTTTTACGTTTGATGGCGTTTCTACATGCCGTGTTCTACAGTGCCGATAATGTTGTTTTTATAATCTGGTTGATCAGGCTAATTTTTAACTTGTCCAAATCGATCAAAGCCATTCCTTTTTGCTTCAGAATATTCATCTCGATTAACTCTTTTTGTCCCATTACCAAAAACTCAAAATCATCTCTGGTCATTTCGCCTGAGGCCAATTGGACTGTCCAGATCTGAAGGTTTTGCTTTAAATTTTCCAGCAGATTCTGTGCGTCAGTTTCAGCCTCCTTTTTGAATTGTTTGACTGACGTGACAGCCAAATTGCTTACTTCTTTTTTTAGCTGCTCAAATAAGGTTTTAAAATCGAAAGTTGCCATGTTGTCGTTGTTTTATGAGTTAAATATCAGACGCTTTAATTTTTTTACTTTCCAATCCGGCAATCTGGTCAAAAGCTTTATCAACCAATTTTTTGGCCTCGATGACGAATGTTTTGCTTAATGTCTTTTGAGTTTCCCATCTTTTGAGATAACCACCCAACAAATGCCCTTCCGGATCTAACAGAATGTCCCATTGCTTCAATGTGATTTCATTCTTTGGCCTGTTCTTTTCGTATTCGTATATCTTTTGAAGCTGAGTCTGAAGCTCTTTCACTTCTTTTGAATGCCCGGCAAAGTCAGTGGTTGCCAGATCCATCACATTTAGTGCATCAACTTTAACCGATGTGGTGTAAATGTAGGCTTGCTGATCGAAGTTCGAGATTGTTGCACAGGCGACAACAGCTAACAATCCGAAGATGAAAGCAATTGTCTTGAAATTCAACGGGATTCTGATTGTTTTCATAGATGTAGAATTTAGGTTTCGATTTATACGTTTGTTCTCTCCATCGAACCAGTGGGATACGCCAAACTTATACAAATAGCCAATCCGATGGTCAGGAGTCGAAATTATTTGTTGTTATTTCGTTTAATTCTTACACGCCGGGGCTGTTTGCGAGTCCCGATTTCCTGTCAAGCCGAAAAGCTGCCCGAGCGGAAAGATGCACACCGAAAACCACTGCTACCGACCTTGCCGGGTAACTGAAGTTCAAGCGAAACCCTTCGTTTCACTTCGGGTAGCTTTTTCACACGAATATACGTAAATCCCATGATTAATTAACAAAAAGATATAATCATGGAGAAATTGAATTTACAATCGGTTGAAGCTCTCGGGCTTCTGAAATTGACAATGGTTGCTGCCGGCTATTCCCGCAGCAGCATTACCGCTTACCTGCGCGAGATCCGTTACCTCTGCGCGTATTTTCCCGACCTGGTACCAGATGAATGGACAGACAGTCAGATCATTCAGTACATGGCTTATCTGCGCACCGTTCACCATGCTTCGTACAGCAAATGCAAGATGACTGCCCAAAGCGTAGCCTTCTTTTTCAGGCACGTGCTCAAACGCCCGTACGATGTGCCCTCGAAGCTTTATCCCAAACGGGAGTTCAAACTGCCGCATTACCTGACCAAAGAGGAAGTTTTGAAACTGATCGAAAGTTGCCTCAGCACCAAACAGCGGTCAATCGTGGAAACCTTCTATGGCTCCGGAATACGGCTCGAAGAGCTTCGGATGTTAAAACTGACCGATATCGAATCGAAAAACAACCGGATAGTTGTGCGTTGCGGCAAGGGTCGCAAAGACCGCTACACCTTGCTCCCGAAACGATTGGTCGAAACCCTGCGCAACTATTACCGGACACAGCAACAAAAACCCAGAACCTATTTGTTTGAAGGGCAAAAGCCCGGTGAACCCATGCACAGCCGGAGTATCCAGCACAGTGTTGTAATGGCTTACCAAAAGGCAGGTTTATCTGCAAAAGGGCATAAAGTCCATGCCCTGCGCCATAGTTTCGCCACCCATATGCTCGATGCGGGAGCCGATATCCATACCATCAAAGAGTTGCTGGGACACAGCGATATCAAAACAACGATGGTTTACCTCCATTTGCAGAGTTCGAAACGCAACCTGCTGGTTAGCCCACTGGACGAATTGTACAATCCGGAGAACGAAATAGCCAATATCCCCAAAAACCAACCGCTGCTTTGAACCCGGTAAAAACCCTGCAGCAGGTATTGCAACAGGGCAGTTTTGAAACACCTGCGAACCCATTTACGGCCAGCGTATTGACAAAACTGCGCGATTGCCGTACCTCCGGGATGGGTTATCACCAGTATCAATGCGACAACCCGGCCTGCCACCATGTGCATTATCAATATCACGGGTGCCGTAATCGTCATTGTCCGGCCTGCAACTGGCAAAAGCAGGAAGAGTGGATGGAGGCCCGCATGAACGAGCTCTTGCCTGTGAAATATTTCCACGTGGTTTTTACCCTGCCACACGAGTTGAACGCGCTGGTGATGGGCAACCGTGTAAAACTGTTCAAACTCTTGTTCGACAGCGCTTCGCATTGCCTGCTTACACTTTCGGGCGATCCCAAATGGCTGGGAGCTGTGCCCTCAATCAGCGCCGTGCTGCACACCTGGGGGCAACAATTGAGCTTTCACCCCCATGTGCATTGCATTGTCAGCGGGGGCGGCGTTGACAAGCAATTGAACTGGGTGAACCTGAAAAAAGACACCCACCAGGGATACCTGTTTCCTTACGCGGTGATGGAACCCATGTTTAAAAAGTATTTCCTGCGGAATTTAAACAGGATGATATTGGAGGGGGAAGTCAACATTGAAAATAAATCCAGTTGGCTGAAAATCAAACCGCAACTGTACGAAAAACAATGGGTGGTATATGCCAAATCGCCCATGGGCAGTGTGTCTTGATATTTCGGTGTAATTGTGCCACTTGTTTCGGTGATGTTGTGCCACAAAAAAAAGGATGATTTCCTGACCAAATTTATTAATTAATCTGAGTTTTTTTCAACTTGTTTTTTCTCATTGATTCACCGGTTAATTCTAT
>JBBQXI010000242.1:0-6482 GCA_038209805.1 Bacteroidales bacterium
GCTCCATTCCTTTCTATCGTAACCGAAGATTGCGTAAGCCGCGGAAAAGATTATTACGATGGCGGCCCACGTTACAACACCAGCTACATTCAATGTTGCGGATTAGGAACTGTAACCGATAGTCTGGCTGCCCTCAAAAAAAATTTGTTCGAAGACCAGACCTTCACCATGTATCGGTTCTTAACGGCTGTTCTGAACGACTTTAAAGGCGAAGAAGTTTTGCGTCAAATCCTCATGAACCGCACACCGTTCTTCGGAAACGACGACGATTATGCCGATACAATCGCAGTGAAAGTGTACGACGATTTGGTTGCAGCCATCGACGGCAAACCAAACATCAAGCCCGGTGGAAAATATCACCTGAATATGCTTTCGACCACTTGTCACGTGTATTTCGGAAAAGTAATGGGCGCCACACCAAACGGACGCATGGCTGGCAAATCCATTTCCGACGGCACATCGCCATCGCACGGAGCCGACACGCACGGTCCTTCGGCTGTCATCAAATCGCTGACCAAATTCGATCACATCAAATCGGGCGGAACCTTGCTGAACCAGCGTTTTCTCCCAAGTTTGTTGCGGAAAGAAGACGATGTCAAAAAGCTTGGACACCTTATCCGGAGTTACTTTACGCTGGGCGGTCACCACATTCAGTTTAATATTGTTGATACGGCTACTTTGCTTGCAGCTCAAGTTTGTCCGTCGGATTACAAAGACCTGATGGTGCGCATGGCCGGTTACAGCGACTATTTCAACGACATGAATGCCGACCTGCAACAGGAAGTGATTGAACGCACTGAAAATGATGGGTTTTAAAACATAAAAAATCAAACACAAAGACACGAAGACACGGGGAAATTGTAAATGGTCAATCTTTAAATTGTAAGTTTTCCTTTGTGTCTTTGCGTCTTCGTGTTGAAAAATCGTATCATGAATCAACCATTTATCTTCGATATAAAGCGTTATGCTATTAATGATGGTCCGGGCATCCGGATTGTCATTTTTCTGAAAGGCTGTAACCTAAACTGCGCCTGGTGTCACAATCCCGAAAGTATTTCGACTGAAGCCGAACGGATGTATGCTCCTGCAAAGTGCATCAAATGCGGAACCTGCGTAGTGGCTTGTCCTGAAAAGGCCATCACTTTAACTTCGGATGGTATTATTACCGATGATGAACTTTGTAAAATGTGTGGTAAATGTGCTGAAGTTTGTCCGACCAAAGCGATTGAGATTTCTGGTCATCCGATGTCGGTCGCCGAAATCATGAACGAGATCGAAAAAGAACGAGTTTTCTTCGATCAGTCGGGTGGTGGCGTAACCTTTTCAGGTGGCGAACCTTTGCTTCAATCGAAATTTCTCATCGAATTGCTCGATGAATGCAGCAAACGGGGAATTCACACGGCTGTTGACACTGCAGGACTTGCAAATACCGATATCATTCTGGATGTTGCCAGGCGAACTGATCTTTTTCTGTACGACCTGAAAATGATGGACTCGGAACGACACCGGAAATGGGTAGGCGTTCCGAACGAAAAAATTCTGGAAAATTTGAAGGCAGTGGCCGCGACCGGAGTAGAAATCATCATTCGTATTCCGCTGATTGGTGGCGTGAACGATGACGCTGAAAACATGGAAGCCACAGCGCATTTTGTATCCGAACTTTCAGGAGAAAAAAAGGAAGTGAACCTGTTGCCTTACCACAAGATTGCCCAGACCAAATACCAGAAACTGGGGCGACCCGAAGATTTTCAGCTTCTGGAAGAACCTACAAAAGAGGCTCAGCAACAAGTCATTGCCATTTTTAAAAAATATGGAATTCAGGCCAGCATTGGCGGATAAACTGATTTAGCGATCAAGCCTGAATGGATTCAAATTCAGGCTTGTTTTTTCTCCTGAAATGAGCTCGGTAAGCAATAATCCGGTTGCCGGAGCAAGCGTAACACCCATCATGGAATGCCCGGTACCTACAAACACATTTGGAAAAGCCTGAACCTGTCCGATAAAAGGCAATCCGTCGAACGAACAGGGCCTGTGTCCTTGCCAAATTTGTCCGGGTTCAACTTGTATTCCTTTTTCCGAAGGATAAAATTCGCCTACCGCTTTGGCAACATTCTGAACACGTTGCTGCCTGATTTTCAGGTCACCAAAACCCAATTCCATACCTCCGCCAAATTGGGTGAGTCCATTACCCAGTGGAGTTACTGCAACATTAGCATCGGACAAAAGCGCCGGATAATGAATCGTGGATGAGGTTTTCACTTTAAAACTATAGCCTTTCCCGGGCTGAACAGCAATGCGGGTCTGCAATTGTTTCAGGATTTTGCTGCTCCAGATACCAGCGGTTATCACAAGATGATCAAAGCCAAACGGACCTTTTTCGGTTTCCAGCGTAATGGCTTTCGTCCCTGATGTCTTGATTTTTTCGACTGCACAATTACGCTCTAAAGTTACTCCTGCTTGTTCCAACTTCGCAATCAGAGACTGCATCAAAGCCGACGGATTCAAATGATCGTCGGAATGATAATGCACTCCGCCCGAAACATTCGGAAGAGCGTCTGGTTCCAGTTTTTGAACATCGACAGTCGACAGTTCGCTCACCTCAAGTCCGGCGTGTCGGGCGATTTCCGCTTCTTCGTGCAATTCATCACCTGTTTTTTGCGATTGGTAAAGCATCAATAAACCTTTGTGCCACATCGGGAAATCGAGCTCGCCCGTTTCTTTGATTTCGGCATAAAGACTTTTGCTCAGCAAGCTTAACTCCTTCAACACAGGAATCGATTCCTGAACATGTTTTTCGGTTGCAGCTCCGGTAAAGCGTAAATACCAGCGAATCAGATCAGCATCGGGCGACATTTTAGCAGCCACAGGCGACGAAGTGCGAAACATGTTTTTCATGCCCTTGTGCAACATTCCGGGCGAAGCCAACGGGATGACATGACTTGGAACGATCAATCCGGCATTCCCATACGAGCAACCATCGGTTAGGTCACCGCGATCAATTACTGTTACTTCAGCTCCTTTCTTCCGGAGATACAAGGCAGTAAATAACCCAACTACACCTCCGCCAACAATTACTATTTTGCTCATTTTAATCAGATATTAAACATACCACTAGACACTAAATCACCTGAAAACCAAATGCATACGGATCGTCCTCGTCATCAATGAAAATGTTATTGTACCCTGTGATTTTGGCCCAACCTTCAATGCTCGGAATAATAGCATCCTGATCGCCAATTTTAGTCAGCTCCTCCACCCGCCCCATAAACTGGCTGCCAATAATACTTTCGTGCAGAAACTGATCGCCTTTCTTTAATTTTCCCCGTGCGGTCAATTGCGCCATTCGTGCCGAAGTTCCGGTTCCGCAAGGTGAACGGTCGATGGCTTTATCGCCGTAAAAAACAGCATTTCGTCCATCGGCTTCATCAGACAAAGTTGCACCTGTCCATTCAATGTGACTGACTCCGGAAATCTGAGGATTTTCAGGATGCTGAAACTTATACTTATCATTGATCAGCGTACGCAAAGGCCGGCTGAAGGCTATCAACTCATCGGCTGTATACTTTTCTAATCCTACGAAGTTTTCCTGAGGATCGACAATGGCATAAAAGTTCCCGCCATAAGCCACATCAAACGTAAGTTTGCCCAAATGAGGCGATTCAATTTCCAGATCTTTTCCGGCCAAATACGAAGCCACATTTGTGAGTTTTACCGAGCTTACTTTTTTGCCGTTCATCTGGTATTCCACCTTGATCAGTCCGGCTGGAGCTTCCACCAAAAGTTCACCCGGAATTTTCGGGGTAATCAATCCCTGTTCAATGGCAACGGTTACAGTCCCGATAGTTCCGTGGCCGCACATCGGCAAACAACCACTGGTTTCAATAAACAGAATGCCCATGTCGTTAGCCGGATCGGATGGAGGAAACAGAATACTTCCCGACATCATATCGTGGCCGCGCGGCTCAAACATGAGCCCTTGCCGGATCCAATCGAATTCTTTCATGAAATGAAGACGACGCTCAAACATGTTTTTCCCTTCCAGAATCGGCGCACCACCGGCAATCACCCGAACCGGATTTCCGCAAGTATGGGCATCCACACAAAAAAATGTCTTTGCTGCCATGAGTGTTATTTTTTAATGGTTTATTTCGTTAACTGTCCATCAACCCGGCGCCAAATGTTGAGCGGATTGGCATCTTTCAATTCATCCGGCAGATACTCATCTGGGGCATCCTGAAACGCCACTGGCCGCACAAAACGTTTAATGGCATCAACGCCAACCGAGGTAAAACGGCCATCGGTTGAAGCCGGATACGGGCCGCCGTGCTGCATCGAATAACCAACCTCAACACCCGTAGGCATTCCGTTGAAAATCAGTCGTCCAACAACTTCCTGAAGGATTCCAATTTGGTTACTGAAAGTTGTAATATCGCCGGAAGTCCCCATCACCGAAGCGGTTAATTGTCCCCGGAATGTCTTCAAGGTTTCAATCAACTCATCCGTTCCATCGCATTCGATCAGGAGCGAAAACGGACCAAATATTTCTTCAGCCAAATTGGGATTGACAATAAAATTGCTTCCTGAAACGCTTGCAACAACCGGCCGCCCCTGCAATTCAGCAGAAAGTTTTTCCGATTCAGCCAATTTCACGACTTCTTTGTTTTCGAAAATATATTTAGCTTTTCGCTCATAATTTTTGCTGATGTTCTGGTGCAGCATTTTTTCAGGCAAAAGCTGACCGATCTGAGTTGCCAATTCAGTTTTAAATTCATCAGTTTCTGTCGATTTCAACGCGATCAAAACTCCCGGATTGGTACAAAATTGACCCGCGCCCAGGTTGATTGATCCGGCGATGGTGGCAGCCAGTTTTGCTGTATTTTCTTTCACTTTTTCAGGAAGGAGCAAAACGGGGTTCACGCTACCCATTTCGGCAAAAACGGGAATGGGTTCCTCGCGCTTTTGAGCCAATTCGTACAAACTTTTCCCCCCAATGAAAGAACCGGTAAAAGCTACTGACTTCACTTCAGGATGAAGAACAAGCCATTGTCCGACTGAAAAATCGAATGCGTTGAGCGAAGAGAAAACTCCGTCGGGCATATCGGTTTTTTGTGCTGCCCGAATGATGGCGCCTGCCACCAATTCGTTGGTTCCGGCATGGTACGGATGAACTTTAACGATAACCGGATTTCCGGCAGCAAGGGCAGAAGTGGTATCTCCACCAGCAGTTGAAAATGCCAGCGGAAAATTGCTTGCCGTAAAAACTACCACCGGGCCAACTGGCCGAAACATTTTGCGAATATCGGGACGAGCAATTGGTTTGCGCTCTGGAATTGCCGGATCAATGGATGCTTCGACCCACGAACCGTCTTCGAGCACCGAGGCAAACAACCGAAGCTGACCC
The DNA here is from genome assembly GCA_038209805.1 of Bacteroidales bacterium. Taxonomy (GTDB): domain Bacteria; phylum Bacteroidota; class Bacteroidia; order Bacteroidales; family Prolixibacteraceae; genus Aquipluma. The sequence continues at coordinate 5,402 of JBBQXI010000242.1, forward strand.
ACTGTCCGAACACGCTCGCCTGTGATACGACCTTCGGGCAAACCCGATTCGGCACAGGCACGCCCAATCAGTTCAGGCCCCAAAAGTTCAATTTCATCGGCAATGGCACGAAGAAACGCGGCCTTTTCTTTTCCACTTTTCTTTTTGTAGGTTTTATAAGCTTCGGCAGCCTTAGCAACCGCCAGCTCTGTTTCCATTTTGGTAGCCTCAACAAACAGCTCCGGTAATTCCGTCAGGTTTAGCGGGCTAAAAGTCTGAAAACTAACCGAACCTTCTGCCGACAATTCGCTGCCGATAAAGTTTTTTCCGTGAATCATGACAAGTTTCTTAAAGGTTCAAATAATCGGGTAACTCCGGACGTACAGCCAGCGCTTTGTTTAAAATGGTCAGGATTCGATCGCGTTCGGCGCCAACCAGTGGAAGACGAGGTGCGCGGACAATTTCATTTCCAAGTCCGGTCAATGTTTCAGCCAGTTTGATGTTTTGCACCAGTTTGGTTGAAACATCAAGTTCCAGAACTGGCAGAAACCAGCGGTAAATTTTCAGGGCTTCCTGAATTTTTCCAGCTTTGATCAGGCGATAGATAGCAACGGTTTCGCGTGGAAAAGCACAAACCAATCCAGCCACCCAGCCATCGGCGCCCATCAGAAGGCTTTCCATTCCGAGCGTATCCACACCAGTTAAAACAGCAATGCGGTCGCCAAATTCATTTTTCATCCGGGTGATGTTCGAGATGTCACGCGTCGATTCTTTTACGGCCTGAATGGTTGGCAGATCTTCCAATTGGTGGAACATTTCAGGAGAAATCCAGATTTTGTAATCGGCTGGGTTGTTATAAAGAATGATTGGCAATTCGGTTGCCTGAGCGACAGTACGCAGGAAAGAAACCGTTTCGCGATCGTCGGAAGTATAACGCATTGGCGGCAAAAGCATCAAACCGTCGGCGCCGTTATCGCGGGCACTGATGGCTGCTGCAACAGCCGCTTTTGTTGACTGCTCGGCAACGTTCATTAATACCGGTACTTTCCCGGCAACAGTCTTAACGGTATGCAACAGTAATGCGTCTTTTTCTTCAGGAAGC
>JBBQXI010000243.1:0-6471 GCA_038209805.1 Bacteroidales bacterium
TGCCCCGAACGAAAAGCCATTGGTTTGATCTAAAAACGTATCGAAGAAGACCAATACATTGTCGTTATTCCCAAACACAAAATCTCTTCGGAAGGATTCCATAATCCGTTTCCCGGGAATGGTGTCGAAAAAAGTTATACCCAAATAAAAAGCTTTGTCATCATAAGTCATCACCACTTCTGACGGAGATTTTGCGAACCCCGAATCGACAGGAAGAACCAATCGAAAATTAGTCGCTTTTTCGGCAATATTCCAGTCGGGTTCGCTGATCAAACCATCAATCTTAATGGGTTCGGTAGCCTTTTTTACATGTAGAATAAAATCGGTATTTTTTTTATTGGTAGCGGGATCAGTTTTTAATCCGCGAAGATTTGGGTGTTTTTTTGAGGATGAATAGGAAAGCAAGTTCAGGAATATGAACAGGCCAAATAAGCACAGTTTCATAAAACAGGTTTAGGTTCAGGTTAAAATCTGTCAAATGTACAAAAACCTGTAATACAACTCCAATGCAAATTCCAAAGAATTGTTAATGAAAAAGAATTGATGATTGAAAAATCGTTATTTACTCGCCACCTTTTCGACCTCAACTTTAAACTTCTCGGGTTGGTAAAGCAAAACCACATCACCTTCCTGAATCGCGTTTTCGACCACGCCATACTGCTCATTTTCAGCGACCAATTGAATTTCCTGCTCAGTAATACTCCCACTCCGTTTCAGATAAACAATTTGCTTCCCGTTTTTTGAGAACACCGCTTTTAAAGGCACCAGCAATTTGTCCTTGTACGATGTGACGATGATGTCGTTATTAACAGTCATTCCCGGTTTCATGTCTTTATCCGACTTCTCGAACCTGACAACCACCTTGAATGCTTTCATGTCAAAGTCTTTGTGATCTTCACCAATGGTTGCTATTTTAATCACTTTCCCGAAGAAAACCTTATCGGGCAAGGCATCAATCGTAATTCGAACACTGTCGTTGAGTTGCACTTTCGAAATATCAATTTCCCTGATGTAGGTTTCGCTTATCGCAACCGACATATCGGGTAAAGTGGCTACCAATGGATTCCAAATGTTTATTTCCGAATCTTTTCCGTAGGTTTTACCCATCCAGTCTTTGGCAAACATCACAATTCCATCTTCTGGAGCTTTTATTGTTGTTGATGCCAAGGCTTCCATGTATTTATTGATTTTATCCTGAAATTCAGTCACCTTCGATTTAGATCTTCCAACCTGAATCTTTAACCTGTTCCGTTCAAGTAAATAATCTCTACGGAGTTTTCCAATTTCATTTTCAGCCTTTTGATAACTTACCCGGGTTTTTCGTTGATAGGCTTCCGACTCATATTTAGACTGATCCAAATCAATTTTCAGGTATTCCAAATCGAGCTTTCCATTGCTTACAGCCTCTCTTTTCCCGGATAAAGTAACCGTACTATCTAACACTGCGTTTCGCAAATCGGCATCCATCTTTTCTTTCTGTTGCATGATATCACGCATCATCGTTGCAAACTGGCTTTCGTCTAACTTGGCAATGTAATCTCCTTTCTTGACGGCCTTACCTTCAAGAATCACATCCATAAATTTGAGTTGGTAAACTCGTAATTCCTGATTACAAAGTGCTGCCGGAAGATTTATTTCAGTGTATTTATCGCCTTTAACTTCTCCCTTACTGTTGACAATCACTTCCAAATTACCTTTCTTAACTTTATAGAATTTCCCGTCGACCGGCTTCAGTTGAATCCAAACAACAGCAGCAATCCCAATTACAGCTAATGCCGCAAGGATTATCTGATATTTCCTTTTTTTTAACATAGCGGCTTAGTTTTGAATAATTTTATCGTATTCAGCAGTAAGGTCTTCTTTTTTTACGAAATCGAAGAGCGTGAGCATTCGCAACCGGTAATAATAGCTCCAATAGGTTTTAACGGCTGTGATGTATGCTTTACGTGCCGATTCACGATCGTTGCGTGCAATATTGAGTTTGGTCACGTCAACCTTCCCTATTAAAAAACGCTGAAAAGTAACATCATAACCTTTTTGCGCTACAGTGTCTGCCTTGGCTGCATTTCGCACCTGTTCGGCCTGAAGGTTAAACTCCATAACTGACTGGAAAATATTTTGCTCAAAGTCGATTCGCGATTGTTTAATTCGGGCATTTGCAACTTCGCGGGTCGATTCGGCCATCATGAGCTTTCCTTTTCGGCGTCCCCAATCAACCAACGGAATATTGAACCCAACCTGCACTCGTTGACTTTGATCGGGCTGATCGTATACTTTATCGAAATTTTCGGCCGACTGATTGAGGCCATACATTGCAAATACGGTAGTGTTCAATCCACTTTCAGACCTTGCCTGGGCAACCTGCTGATCTTGTTCAAGCATTTGTTGTTCCTGATCCAGAATTTCCGGATTATTTTTTATGGCCAGATCAAGAGCATTATCTGCCATGATTTGTAATGAAGGAATTTCGGACGGAACCTTGCAGTCGATCTGTGATTTTTTGTCTATCATCAAGTACGAATTTAATCCCGATTGGGCACGTGTCACTTCGAGTTTTGCTGAGTTTAATGCCTGTTGCGAATTCAATTGGTTCAGCTCCAGATTCAAAAGTTCGTCTTGCGTAACTGTTCCAACCTGAAACCGACCTTTCCCAATTTTGTAGAGCGTGTCGGCATTCGACATGTTGTTTTGAGCAATTTTCAATTGGATCTGCGCCTCAACCAAATCAAAAAACATAGCAGTGCTTTTCATGGCCAGAGTTTCCTGCGATTGGATAAAAGTTTTCTTCGCCTTATCGTACTTTACAGGTTCAATCTTCGATTGCCATCTTAAGGCATTGTATCCGTTTAACGATTGTGAATAACCAATGCTTACCGGCGTTGCCTGATACGAAGTCACCTGATCGCCACCCATGTTTTTTACCATTCCCAATTCGGAACTTAAAAACAAGCTTCCTCCGGTCAGTCCAATGTTTTGATTCAATTTCAGGGCAACATCAGAATTAACGTAATCGCGCAAAACGTACTGATCTTCGTTTGTCTGGAAATTGTATTCGCGCTTTCGGTAATGATTAAAATCGAGCGGAGTGGCACTCATACTCAGGCTTGGAAGTTTATCGGCCTTGTAATACCTGTACTCCCAGTAACTTGACAGGTACATGTTTTTATACCTGAACGCATCGAGCGAACTCTTCGATGCAATCCGTACCACTTCATCCAGGCTAAGGCTAAGTTTTTCCGATTGAGCATTCACAATTTGAATAAATCCGGAGAAAATAATAATCAGGAATAGTATTTGTTTTTTCATGGTTTTAGGTTTTAGGTTTTAAGCACGTAACGATTCTACCGGATCTTTCTCTGCGGCACGTTTGGCCGGCATGTAACCAAACATAATTCCGACCAACGCCGAAACGCCAAAAGCAATAAAGATACTGAAGAATGAAATGACGGTTTTTATATCGAACACGACAGTGATGATCTTCGAAAGAACTACTCCCAGTATTATACCGATTATTCCTCCGGATATGCTGATCAAAGTCGATTCAGCCAAAAACTGGGCGACAATATCTTTGCGTGAGGCACCGATTGCCTGACGAGTTCCAATCTCACGAATTCGTTCCATTACCGAGGCAAGCATAATATTCATGATTCCGATGCCCCCAACAATCAGCGAGATGCCTGCAATGGCTCCAAGGACAATGTTGAATATCTTTTTGGTACGCTGTTGTTGCTTCAGCAAAAGCTCGGGAATAGTAACCTCAAAATCGTACAATCCGGAGTGACGACGCAAAAGCAGTCGTTTGACAATCCCTGCAGTTGCACTGAGCTGTTCGGTTTCTTTTACCTGCAACACAATTTTATCGAGTTGATTCGGATTTTTGTCTTCAACCTCATTGGTGGCACTGGCATCAGTAATTACAATTCTTCGTCGAGCATTCGATTTCTCAACCTCATCGGCACGAACCAACGCGCGGTTTTTAAATCGCATCAGAATGGTCTGTGCCGGAACAAATATTTTATTGTCAGTGCTGCTAATTCCCATTTCGTCGGAAGCAGATGCCGTAAAATCGCGACGTTCAACCACACCAATGATCTTCAACCAAATCTGACCACATTTAATGTACTTCCCAACCGGATCTTCCTGATTAAAAAACACGGTTTTGATGTTATCGCCTATCACACAAACCGGTTGACCAGCCTCCGATTGCAAACGATTAAAAACCTCGCCCTTTTGCAGATTGATGTTAAATACTTCAAAATAACTGGTATTCACGCCTTCGATTACAACCGGTTTGCTTTTTCCGTCAATAATGGCCGAATAATTATACGAGATAACCGGACTTAGCATATTCACAGTAGGAACAATTTCTTCGATTGCATTTAAATCGAGAATAGTAAGCCCTTTCGAGAATTTCTTTGTGCCAGGCTTTTCATCCTGTCCTGAAGTACTTTTTTGATTTCCGGAAGCTTCGGTTGGAGTAATAATTATATTATTGACACCCACCATTTTGATCTGTTCCAAGATTTCCTGTTCGGCACCATTCCCAATTGCCATCATACTGATTACAGCTGCCACCCCGAAAATGATACCTAAAGCCGTTAAAATTGATTTGAGCTTATTATCGATAATTGCCTCAAAACCAATAACTATATCGTGAAAATATTTTTTAAAAATCATCGTATAAGTTTTATGTTTTGAGCAATCTATTTGGTTTGCTTCACTATTACAACTCCCGGAGGCATCGAACCGGGCATTTGCGGCATAGCGTCAGGTTTCTTTTTGAGCATTTCCTCCCGTTCCTTATCCGCCTTAATCTTTGCATTCTCTTTATCTTTCAACATTTCAGCATAGATTTCCATACCGCTAAATTTTAAGTCAGCGGCATCCTTTGGTTCAGAAAGCCAAACCACATCTTTTTCTTTCAAGCCCTTTTTAACCAACACATAGTTTTCGTTTTCGTCGCCAAGCCATACAATCTGCTTAACCGGATTGTCTTTGCCGAGGTACACAAATTTCAAACTGTCGTTCTCGAAAACAGCGTCGGTGGCAACCATCAAAGTATCTTTAAACAGCCCGGCATCAATGGCATTACTGGTCGTCATTGCTGGTTTAAGGTCCTTGTCCTGACCAAATATTTTGATCTTGACTTCAAAAACCTTGGCATCGCTGTTTGGCATGGCCTGCCCGATATTGGCTACCGAAGTTACCTGTCCGGTCAATTGTTTATCTGGAAAAGCATCGATTCCCATTTTCACATTCTGGTCAACCTTCACTTTTGAGATGTCAATTTCGTTGATGTAGGTTCTCGAAATCAGGTTCGTCATATCAGGAATAGAAGCAATGATTGAATTGTAAGGACCAACCTTAGAGCCTGTTTTGATAATTTCGCCCCAGGGATATTTGTAGTAGGTAATAATTCCCGCCTTTGGAGCCGTAATTTCGAGCGCATCAAAAAGTTTTTGCAATTCACCCGACCGCTCCGAAACCTGACGATAGTTTATATATTTACGTTCAACCTTATTAACCTCCTGCTGCTTTTTCAGACCGTAAGCTTTCTGTTCCTGTTCAAGTTTCCGTTGAGCTTTATCCAAATCCATGCTCGCTTTCTTGCGAATTGAAGGCGATTCGTAAATCGATTCATCCACGATAATCTTCTTTTCAGTCAAATCAAGGCGGGCATTCACAATCACATCGCGCTGGTTACTCAGGTTTAGATTTGAATCAATTTTACTGTCCTCGTATTCCGACAACATTTTATCCATATCGTCCTGAGCCAGTTTAATTTGCTCTTCAACAGCCTTATGGTCTAAGGTTGCCACATAATCGCCCGAATCAACCACAGTACCTTCCTCAACCATGTGCGTAATGGCCAATTCCCAAATACGCAAATTCCGGTCGTTCAATTTCTCCGGAATATTAATACTTTCAGATTTCTCCGATTCAAGTTGACCCGATGAAAAGATCAAAGCATTAAACGTACCACGTTGAACACTTACGGTAACCTGATTGTAATCGGTTTCACCTTTTCGAAATACGAAGTAAAAAACGAGTAAAAGGACAGCTGGAATTGCTATCAAAAGGATCTTTTTATTGCTCATGGTTCAGAATCTAGGTGGAAACTTGGGCTTTGGTGTTAACAATCAATTAGAAAGACTGTTTCGTTCAAGTTCTATGCCAAATAAGTAATCAAAACATATGTTTTATTACATATTATTGAACAAAAAATTACATTTTCACCTTTCGACAATTGATTTTTAAACGGACTTCAGAAAAAGGGAATTTGAAAATCAAGAGAAACATGGATTTTATTCATACTTTGAGGAACGATAAATAGAAATAATCCAAAAACGGCATTAAAATTTTTAAGTACTTTTGTCCATGATTACATATTCTGCTAAAAAAAACAACTACTTGAGGTTAATCAGAGGTTGGTAATTCAGAAACAATTAACTTGCGCGATCGTTTGTATAT
>JBBQXI010000244.1:0-6471 GCA_038209805.1 Bacteroidales bacterium
TCACCACGCCAGCCTTCGACCAGCGAAAGAGTAAATGCATTGGGCTTTGAACTTCCGAATACTGGTTCTTTTTCAGAAACTTCCGGAACATTTTGAATCAGTTCGCGGATATATTGCATGGATTGTTTGACCTCGGCTTTACGTATCTGAACGCGGGAATACACATCGCCATGATGTTTAATGATGGGTTCATGATCCATTTCCGGATATAGACTAAACGGATGCGATGAACGAATATCGCGGTTCAGTCCACTCATACGAGCAGCCATCCCAACGGTTCCGATCGACAAAACATCTTCGTAAGAAACTACGCCGGTGCGCTCAAAACGCGAAAGTGCGCTGGGCAACTCAAACAGTTGCTCATTCATTTCCAGAAAGTCGGGTTCGTAAATATCCAGAATTTCAGCTAAACGACTGGCCAATTCCGGAGTAAAAGGAAATTGATTTCGGCCTGGTCTGATCAATCCTTTGGACAAACGGTTGCCGCCCCATTCCTGCATAAAATTAATAATTGGCGTGCGTAAACGTCCAAACACCGCACTGCCCAATTGATAGGCAATATCAGTACAAACTGCACTTAAATCGCCCGTATGAACTGCCATTCGTTCCAATTCGAGGGCAAGAGTTCGGGCGTATTCGATATCGCGCGAAGGTCGAAAGCCGCAAAGGCTTTCCCAAACATGCGCGAAAGCGGTTGTGTGACCAACAACTGTATCGCCTGTAATCGATTCGGCAAGGATCGTTCGTTGAAGTAGCTTTTTCTTCGCTAAAAATTGGCTCTCAATCCCGCGATGCTGATAACCCAACTGTATTTCGAGATGCAGAATTTGCTCACCGTTACAGATAAACCTGAAATGTCCGGGTTCAATGATCCCAGCATGGATTGGCCCAACTCCCACCTCATGTAATTCGTCGCTTTCGATTGAAAAGAATGGATAATTGGCAATGGTCTTGGATTGATCGAAACGATTTTTGGCATACCTGACTGGCTTTAGCCATGGATGATCTTTATAGTCCACTCCAAAATTCTCATGAATCTCGCGCTCAAACTTTTCGAAGTTGAAGTTCCGAGCTGTAAATGAATCAAGCTGATCCCCCGATTTCACTAAACATGACGAAACGTAAATCTGATGCGTGTTGTCGTCAGCGATACAACAAATTAGCTGAATCTGATTTCCAACCGGATATCCAAAATAATTCACGCAATGCTTTTCCGGCGAATCGGTTAGAAAATCGGTATTCAGACCGATAAATTCATCATAGCCAATTTCAGGAATGGCTGAAACTGAAATCGTTTGATTATTTACTATCGTTGTGTAATTCATTGTCGATTAATTTGGTAACAACATGACACTTTCTTTGATCAACTGCACAAATTCAGCCGGAGGATTCAAACCCAAATACACGGCAAGCGCCAGCAATATAAACTGGCTGGATGATTCCCACGAACTGATAACAGGAACATGCGAATCGTCAAACCCAACGGCTGGAATAAATAGAATTTTCATAATGTTCTTTCCGAAAGCCCAGATAATCATGGTGAGCAAAATCAAAACTACTATCAAAAGAATGATCTGATGCGCCTCGAACATCGAACGAAAAATTAGGAATTCGCTTACAAACAGTCCCGATGGAGGCATAGCAGTAGCGCTGATAAAACCTAACAAAAGAACCATCGCACCGGTGGTATTGTATTTGAAATAATTTCCTACATGGTAAATGCTTTTGCTCTTAAACACCCGGTACAACTGTGTAAATTGGAAAAACAGACTCGATTTTACAAAGGCATGGAGTAAAATATGAAGTATTGCAGCATAATAACCAATTCCACCAGCAGCAACTCCAAGCATCGCAAGTCCCATGTGTTCAATGCTCGAATAGGCCATCATCCGCTTGATGTTCTTCACTTTTATCATATACACAGTGGCAACAAATACTGATAAAAACGCCGCAATGCCTATAACCAGATTCGCCCAATGATGAAGCGGAGTATTTGCAACAACAATGTAGAAACGGAAAATACCAACAAATCCCAGATTCATCAATACGCTCGAAAGTAATGCACCTGCCGGAGCCGGGGCTTTGTCTTTGGCATCAACACCAGCGGTAAACATGGGTACCAGCCCAAGTTTGACAGTGAATCCAGTGAAAATAAATAGAAACGAAAGCTTTAGCCAGAATGGATTCAGATGAGAACTATTGGCCAGCAGATTTTTAAACGACAAATCGTCGGAACCGGCATTTGAAAACGACATACTTAGAAACAAAATGCCGATAAACACAAAAGTGATACTGATGGCACAGATAAAAACATATTTCCAGGTACCTTCCAGCGCCAGTTTATTTCGATGATGATAAATCAGGGCCGATGCGCTTAAGGTTGTAATTTCAGTAAAAATCCATGTTACAGCAATGTGGTTCGATAGGTAGCCTGCACTGATGGCAGATATCAATAATACGATTGAAGCATAATAAATAGATCTTGAACTCTGCGGTGCAGGTTGGTCCTCGAGATAAATATGGCTGTGAATTATCGCCGGAATAGTTATTATTCCCAAGGTGAACAAAAGCAATACAGCCAATGAATCGTATGTAAAATAGCTCCATTCGGTAGAACGAAAATTGGTATATGCATGAATCGTTAACGCTCCCTGAAGGATCAGAAATAATCCCAGCAATACGAATGTTAGCGACTTGCTCTTATTCAGAAATAAAGCAACCGCTATTGATAAAGCTCCTATCAGATATATTCCTATCATCTTTCTTTAGAATTAATAATCCTTCAAATTACTTAACTGATCCACATCGACATCTTTAAATACGTCGCCAATTTTATTCAGGAAGATGCCTAAAATCAGCACGCTGGCAAAAATATCGAGCATGATACCGAGGTTCACCAACATGGGCATTTCGTTTCCAACGGCCAGCGATAATACAAAAACTCCGTTTTCAATAATCAGGTAACCAATGACATGTGTGATAATTTTACGACGGGTGGCAATAAAATACAAACCTGTAAATAGCGACGACAACGCTACAACAAAGAATATCTTATCCAAATTCGTGTCTTTCACCTGATTGGCCAATAAAATGGTGACAACCACAATAAATGTGGTGATAATTAAAGAGACAAAATTGGGCAAAAAGGGCTCCGACTCACGGGTAATGTTGTTTCGTTTCAGTACATGAGCCATAAACAGTGGCACTGCAACCGACTTAAAAACAATGGTTTCGAGCAAGATCAAGGCCAGATTTACTGTGTTGATTTCTTTCAGTTGAAGAAATACGACCACAAACAGCAATACACCCTGAAAAGCCAAAACTTTCAAATAAGTCAGCATCCTGTTGGCAATTGCCATATAAAACAGGGTGATGATGAAGGTAATGAGCAAAACATCTATCATTGGTTCGGAATTTACGGTTTAAACAAACTTTCCTAAAATCAGTAAAGCGCCAAAGAAAATAAGGAGACTAACCGAAGTCAATACGAAAATAAACTGGGCATTGTGACTCATCCTGAAACGAGCCATAAACGATTCGATTAATCCAACTCCGGAAGCCAACACAAATTGAATGACAAAAAACATCGGGATTGAATACTGTAAGGGAAACACTCCAATAAACAGGTTGACTACCAAAGCCCCGTAAATAGCGAACTTCAGGTATCCTGCAGTAAGTATCAAACCAAGATCAAACCCGCTATTGTCGAGGATCATTACTTCATGAACCATCGTTAATTCGAGGTGCGTTTTCGGGTCATCAATTGGCATTCGGCTATTCTCTACCATGGCAATCATCATCAAAACGAAAGTACCAAGTATTGCCAGCGCATAGCTGATGTACGAGCCAATATGCAAAGCAGCAAACATTTCCTGAAAATTAGTATGCCCGGTAAGCAGCGCAAGCGATCCCATCAGGATAAAAAAGGCTGGTTCAGCAAACATCGAATAAAGCGCTTCACGGCTGGCACCCATTCCTTCGAAACTACTACCGGTGTCCATGGCCGAAATAATGCTAAAAAACTTGCCTAAGGCGAGGATATATGCAAAAAAAATGAAGTCGCCATCGAAACTTAAAACACCTTTCGATTGCCCGAACGGAACCACCAGCATAGCCATTACTACCGACGAAAAATAAATTGTCGGTGCAATCTTAAATACAAAACTGGTGGTTTCGCTATACACAACTCCTTTTTTAAAGAGCCTGACAACATCAAACAATGGCTGTAAAATACCAGGCCCTTTGCGCCCCGATGCCATACTTTTCACCCGGATGATAACTCCGGTAAAAAAGGCTGCTGCTATGAGGATGAGAATTAAACTCAACATAGTTATATCTGCTTTATAAATTCAATTAAAAACACAATTTGGTCGTAAAACAATGGAATACAAATCACCGAAACGATAAAAATGATTCCGTATAAAATATAGAATTGCAGCTTTCCATTCTGGAGGAAGAGAAATCTTCCCAACAATGATTTGTAAGCTGCTATTGGGTTGTCAATCATGTATTTTTCAATCCGGTCGCAACTATGTGTTTCATACGATCCTCCGGAAGGGAAAATGCCCTCAACATCTTTTTGGGTTTTGTGGGAAAGCAAAAAAGGACGAAAAAGTTTGCTGTATGGCCTGACAAATGAACCGGCTGTGTATTGTAGTTTTGCCGTTGGAGCAACATAACCGCATCCCCAGGTCGGTTCGACCGAAGCTTTTCGGTTTTGCGTGATCAGTTTCCTGACACCAAAAATGGCAAGTGTAATCAGAATAAATATCCACATACTCCAGGTAACCGGTTGAAGAAGCTCCCTTGTTTTTTCAGGAAAAGGCATGTCTGAAATTAATGGAATTCCTGCCATAATATTTACCGGTTGCGAAAGCGCATTCATAAAGATTTGGGGGAATACGCCGATGAATACGATCATAAACGCAATCAGATAAAGCGGCAAAAGTTGTAAAAAGGGAACTTCCATCACTTCATGGTCGAATTTCTGACGGGGATTGCCTAAAAATACAATTCCAAATGCTTTGGTAAAGCACAATAGCGCCAATCCGCCAATCAGTACCAAAGCCAGCACCGAGAAAATAATCGTCATCAACGATCCAAGCATCGAACCCTGCATCCAGTAATAGAAACCACTATAAATAATGAACTCCGAGATAAAACCATTAAATGGCGGGATTCCTGAAATGGCAATAGCGGCAATCAGAAAAAGTATAGCGGTCTGTGGCATTTTCTTAATCAATCCACCCAAATGATCAATATGAACCGTATGTGTTGCCTGATAAACATTTCCGGCAGTAAAAAACAAAAGCGATTTGAAGAGCGAGTGATTTAGGGTATGTAACAATCCTCCGGCGAAACCTAGCGAGGCAAGCAGATAATTGCCTGTTCCTAGCCCGATGCAACCAATGCCAATCCCCATTCCGATAATACCTATGTTTTCGATGCTGTGATAAGCCAGCAATTTTTTAAGGTTGTGTTGCATGATGGCCAACATCACGCCATATAAACCTGAAATTACTGAAAAGGTAATAATCACAAGGCCAATCGTATAATAATCAGTTTTAATCAAGGTGATCATTCGGAAGATTCCAAAAATTCCGATTTTAATCATTACTCCCGACATAACTCCTGAAACATGAGCAGGCGCTGCAGGGTGTGCATAAGGAAGCCATGTATGAAAAGGAACAAATCCAGCCTTGATTCCAAACCCAATAAAAAAGCAGAGAAACAACACAAGCCCGGTAGCTCCTGAATTTTGAGAAGTGTAAGCTGTTACTGAGTTAAAATCGTAACTTCCGGTTTTAAGAGCTACCCATATAAAACCGAACATCAGGAATAAAATCGAGACATGCGAATGGATCAGGTAATTCATTCCGGCTCTTAGAGTAGCCATCTTCCCATGTTCGAATATAACAGCGATAAACGCTGAAAGCGCCATGACTTCCCAGGCTATCAGGAAAACCAGGCTATTTTGTATCGCACAAAGACTGATCAGCGCAGTATGCAATAAAACGAAAACGATACTGTGAAGCGTAAGATTATTCTTCTGCTTCTCGTAGGCTTTCATGTAGAAAAGTCCGTAGAAACTGCCAGTTACAAAAATGAAATCGATAATCAGGATAAACCATCCGGAAAGTGCATCTATCCTAAGATTCACCGGACCAGTTACTAAACTTCCGGGAAATGAAAACTCTAAAAATTGTCCGCCCAAAGGTTGAAGTGCAAGGTACCCAGAAAGAAAAGCATTCACTACAATGGCGGCAAACAATACAATCCCCTTCCCTTTTACTTTCAGAAAAGGAATGAGGAGTATTGCCAAAACCGGCACTGCTATGAATGCATTTATCAGGCTCATTTCAATACATTTAAAACGGTCAACGTAAAAATAGCTACCATAAATATAATCCCATACCAAACATACGACTGCACCCGCCCATTCTGAATAAATTTAAAATAATTTGCCGCATA
>JBBQXI010000245.1:0-6464 GCA_038209805.1 Bacteroidales bacterium
TGCCACTATATTTAATATTTATTTGTTGTTAATAGTTAGCCGGTTGGTTTTCCCGCAAACCATTCTGATTGGCCTTCAGAAAAACAAGGCAATTATGTGGGCATCGTTCCTCGAAATTATACTGAATGTGGCTCTCAGTATTTTGTTTATGCAGTTTTGGGGTTTGCCCGGAGTTGCCTACGGAACGGTTTGTGCGTATGTCTTTGAGAAACTGATATTGATAGTTTTTGTGAAGAAAATTTATGGATTTGGTGTTTCGGCCTATCTAAACGTGAGACAACATTTGCTTTATTCGTTACTTTTGGCGGTCATATTTTATGTCGTCGAGTTTTTAATTTAATCTTTTGCTTTGTATCCTATGGATATTATTATTGATGATCCGATTCGCGAACAGGAGTTTCGCCAGATACTGACAAAAATACGTTTGGCTAAAAACGGCGAAACAGTTGATCAGATGAAAGAACATGGTCTCGTTTATAAAATGAATTGGGGTGTTTCTATCATTCAGTTGCGCGAGATAGCATCTCAATTTAATCCCAATCATTTACTCGCTCTCAAGTTGTGGAACAAACAATGGCGCGAAACTATGATTTTGGCTGCCATGCTTGATGTTCCGAAGGAGGTAACCGAAGAGCAGATGGATTACTGGACAAAAAGTCTGGAAACTGCCGAAATTGCTGAAGCCTTGAACACATTTTTATGGGCAAAGACCAAATTTGCCTTTGTGAAAGCATTGGAATGGTGTCGTGGGAAGAAACATTTGGTTCGTTTTACGGGGCTTCACCTGATGGGACGCCTTGCCCTGACTGAGAAATCGGCTATGGACGAGTTTTTTGAACCTTTCTTCGACATACTGTCACCTTTGGCAAAAGATCCGAATTTGAAACAGATTTTTTACCGTTCGTTTATTTTACTTGGAACAAAGGGAAAAACGATGAACGAAAGAGCAATTTTCTTTGCAGAAGGATTGAAAGGACTTGATTCAGAGGAGAGTAAAACTTTAGCAGAGATGATCCTTTCTGAACTCAAAAGTGAATATGTACAGGAATTATTTGTTAAGAATACTTAACTGAGATCGGATTTTATCAAGTCTGATTAATTTTGGTATAGTTTTTATGTATTAAATCGGAAATTTAAATTTTTAAACAATGGATATTACAAAATCATCGAATCCCGTATTTGGGAAGAACATATTTAATCAATCAGCGATTAGTGCTGAAGACGGAGTGATGACCGTGAACGGAACAATTAATAAAACTGGATTGATGTTGCTGATTGTTATTTTTGCTGCAACTTTTACCTGGCGCAAATTTTTTGGTGCGATCGATCCAGCCACACCGGGTGTTATGCCTTCAGGAATTATGGTTTGGACAATGGTTGGTGCGATTGGCGGTTTTATTACTGCGCTGATTACAACATTCAGTCCACGCCGCGCCGCAATGACAGCTCCGATTTATGCTGTTTTTGAAGGTTTGTTTCTTGGTGCCATCTCGGCCATGTTCGAGGCTATGTATCCCGGATTGGTTATGCGTGCCGTTTCGCTTACATTTGGCGTATTCTTCATTATGCTTCTGCTTTATCGTTCAGGAACTATTCGTGCTACTGAAAAATTCAGGACTGTAATTTTCGCCGCAACAGGTGGTATTGCACTAGTTTATCTGGTTAGTTTTATTGCCGGAATGTTTGGCGCAAACTTAGGTTTTATGTACGGAAATGGCTTGGTTGGAATAGGATTTAGCCTGTTTGTAGTAGTAATTGCCGCACTCAATCTGATTCTCGATTTCGACATGATTACACGTGGTGCTAATGCGATGGCTCCAAAATACATGGAATGGTATGGCGCATTTGGATTGATGGTTACCTTGATTTGGTTGTACCTCGAAATGCTCCGTCTGCTCTCTAAATTATCGAGCCGGAATTAATTTTCAGGAAAACATAAATTTAAAATATTCAACAGGGGCTTCGGTCCCTGTTTTTGTTTGGTAGATTAAATGTATTACTTTCGGAAAGTCATTTTATACTGAAATTTTTCGGAATATTCAAGCATCAAAATTACCTGATTAATAATCGAATAAGATATGATACTCATTGAAGTTACTGATTCAAAAACAAAGAAACAATTTCATAAAGTTCCGCACCTGATCTATAAAAACGATCCGAATTGGACATGTCCGTTGGAAGGAATGGTTGAAGATATATTCACTCCGGCAAAAAATCCATCATTTAAAACTGGTGAGGCTTGCCGCTGGATATTAATTGATGAAAGTGGGCAATTGCTCGGACGGATTGGAGCCTTTTTGAATCAGAAGAAGGTACATACCTTCGAACAGCCAACTGGTGGATGTGGTTTTTTTGAGTGTGTCAACGATTTTGATGCCGCTAAAATGTTGTTTGATGCCTCGCGCGATTGGCTGAAAGAACGTGGAATAGAAGCCATGGATGGGCCAGTCAATTTCGGAGAAAATTACATGAACTGGGGACTTCTGGCTGAAGGATTTATTCATCAGGGTTTTGGGATGCCTTATAATCCTCCCTATTACGTCGATCTGTTTAAAAAATATGGATTCGAAGTTTATTTTAAGCAATTTAGTTACCATCTCGATTATTCAAAACCTTTTCCGGAGCGTTTCTGGAAAATTGCGGGTTGGGTGGCACAAAAACCGGGTTATACTTTCGAGCATTTCTCGTTTGAAAAGACCGAAAAATTTGTTGACGATTTCTGTTATATTTATGATGAAGCATGGCGTTTTCACGAACATTTCGAACCGCTTGATAAAGATGAAATACGCGATTTTATCAAAACGGCTAAAGTCATCATCGACCCAGAGATGATCTGGTATGCCTATCACGATGGAGTTCCAATTGCCCTGTTTGTTATGATTCCGGATATCAACCAGATCTTGAAAAAGCTGAATGGCAAAATGAATTTCATCAATATTCTGAAATTTCTGTATTACAAACGTAAACGGATAATGACCCGAACTCGTATCTTAATTATGGGCGTGGTGCCAAAATATCAGAAATCAGGTATTGAGTCAGCAATTTTCTGGCATCAGGATAAATTAATGAAGCATAAGCCTGAATACAAGGAAGTTGAATTGTCATGGGCAGGCGACTTTAATCCTAAAATTATGGCACTTTATAAGTCTGTTGGCGGAGTCGAGGCAAAAACTCATTACACCATGCGGTATCTTTTCGATCGAACTAAACCATTTAAAAGAGCGCCGATTATTGGGTTGGAAGATTAAATTTTAAAAATAAGGAATTTTTAAAAAGAAACATTTGGAAATTACATTCCTATATGTAACTTTGCAAGCCGTTAAAAAACAAAAGTAAAGAGAATAAAAATGAAAAAAGGGATACATCCAGAAAATTATCGTACTGTTGCATTCAAAGATATGTCAAACGGTCATGTTTATATAACCAAATCAACTGTTAACACAAAGGAAACAGAATTGGTTGACGGAGTTGAGTACCCGGTGATTAAACTTGAGATTTCAAGTTCATCTCACCCATTCTACACTGGTAAAATGAAATTGGTTGACACTGCAGGTCGTGTTGATAAATTCAATAACAGATTTAAAAAGACTCAGGAAATCAAAAATAAATAATTTTTGGTTTGATAAAATACTAAAAGCTTCGCATTGGCGAGGCTTTTTTTGTTTTTATACTACTTTATTCTTAGTGCCTGTATGGTCAGAAGTTTCCTGAACTGACAAAAGGAATCAGGAAATACCCATATTTCCGGTTCTCCTCATTAAATTCACGGTATTTATGGTTTGGCATGGCTATTGCAAAATTCAGCACATCTATTTCTGATTGATCTTTGTCGGTCAGGATGTCAGATGTAAATGTTGAATATCTTATAGACAGAAAATAATAAACTATGCAAAATATACTTATTTCCAGCTTGATGGATGATGAAAATGAGTTTATTCCAATCTTAAGCGATGGGGATGATTCTGAATTAACCAATCTTGATGTTCCTGACATTTTGCCAATTTTGCCCTTGCGCAATACGGTAATGTTTCCGGGAGTTGTAATGCCAATTACGGTAGGAAGACAAAAATCACTTCAGTTGGTACAGGAGGTGTACCGTGGAAATCGTTTGCTTGGAACAGTTGCTCAGAAAGATGGGAGTATTGACGATCCGAGCCAGAATGATTTATACCAGACTGGAACCATCGCCCAGATTCTCAAAATTCTGGAAATGCCCGATGGATCAACTTCGGTCATTATTCAGGGCAAAAAGCGATTTGAGGTTGTTGATTATACTCAGGAGTTTCCCTATTTCAAAGCACGGGTAAATGCAATTGACGATATTCAGCCAAAGGATGATTCTGTAGAATTCTCTGCAATTATTGGCTCGTTAAAAGACCTGTCGATTAAAATTGCACAGTTTTCTATGCACATTTCTCCTGAAGCCTCTTTTGCTGTTAAGAACATTGAAAACTCTACATTCCTGATCAATTTTGTTTGTTCGAACACCGATTTGAAAGTGGAAGAAAAGCAAGTTCTTTTGGGTATCAGTGATATTAAAGAACGCGGTATACAGGCAATTAGCTATCTGGTTCGTGAGGTTCAGATGGCTGAATTGAAACGTGATATTCAGACCAAAGTAAAAGCCGAACTCGATCAGCAACAACGGGAATATTTGCTAAATCAGCAAATGAAAACCATTCAGGATGAATTGGGTGGAAACCCAGCGGAACAAGAAATTCAGGACTTTAAAGAACGGGCAAAGGAGAAAAAGTGGTCAGAAGATGCGGCAAAGCATTTTGAAAAAGAAGTGCACAAACTTTCTCGTTTAAATCCGGCGGCTGGTGAATATTCGGTTCAGTTTGCCTATTGCCAGACTTTGCTCGATCTTCCGTGGAATGAATATACCGAAGATATTTTTGATTTGAAGCGTGCCGCAAAAGTGCTTGATGAAGATCATTATGGATTGGAGAAAGTGAAGGAGCGCATCATGGAGCATTTGGCTGTTTTGAAGCTGAAGAACGATATGAAATCGCCCATTCTTTGTTTATACGGCCCTCCTGGAGTTGGAAAAACTTCGCTCGGACGATCGATTGCCAAAGCTTTGGGACGGAACTATATCCGGATGAGTTTAGGTGGTTTGCACGATGAGGCTGAAATTCGTGGTCACCGGAAAACCTATATTGGCGCAATGCCTGGACGTATATTGCAAAATATTAAAAAGGCCAAATCTTCAAATCCGGTATTTATCCTCGATGAATTGGATAAGGTTTCAAAAGACTTTCATGGCGATCCAGCTTCAGCACTGCTCGAAGTTTTGGATCCTGAACAGAACTTTGAGTTCCACGACAATTATGTGGAGTTGGAGTATGATCTGTCGAAAGTGATGTTTATCGCAACTGCAAATACGTTGAATACAATTGCACCTGCATTGCGCGACAGGCTTGAACTGATTGAGGTGAGCGGATATTTGGTAGAAGAGAAAATTGAGATTGCCAAAAGGCACTTGATCCCTAAACAGCTTGAAAACCATGGGGTAGAAGCGAAAAGTATCAGTTTCTCTAAAGAAATCATTCAGCATATTATTGAAAATTATACTCGGGAATCAGGCGTTCGCGAACTGGATAAGAAAATTGCACGGGTTGCCCGTCGCATCGCCAAAAAGATTGCTTTTGAGGAAGCCTACAATATCAACCTGACGAAGGAAGATATTCGGGAATATCTGGGTGTTGTGCAGTACACAAAAGAGATCTATCAAGGGAACAATTTTGCCGGAGTTGTTACCGGTTTGGCCTGGACGGCCGTTGGTGGCGAAATTCTCTATGTTGAAACCAGTCTGAGTAAAGGGAAAGGTTCGCTTACTTTAACCGGAAATTTGGGTGATGTAATGAAGGAATCGGCCATGTTGGCACTCGAATATCTTCGTTCGCATGCCGAGCAAATGGGAATTAATCCTGAGGTCTTTGATCATTATAATGTGCATGTTCATGTTCCTGAAGGTGCTATTCCAAAGGATGGTCCATCGGCTGGGATAACCATGGTAACTTCAATTGCATCGGCGTTTACCCAGCGCAAAGTTCGCAAGAATCTGGCGATGACCGGCGAAATAACGCTTCGAGGTAAAGTATTGCCTGTTGGTGGAATCAAAGAGAAAATTTTGGCAGCAAAGCGAGCCGGAATTAAAGAGATTATCTTATCGGAAGCGAACCGCAAGGATTTGGAAGAAATAAAAGAAGTATACATCAAGGGACTTAAATTTCACCATGTGGATAATATTCAGGAAGTTGTTGAAATTGCCCTGTTAGATTCCAAGGTTGATAATCCTTTAAAAATAGTGTAGACAAAATCGAATCAGATACTCTAAAAGCAGCGGGAAGCATCAAGTTTTCCGCTGTTTTATTTTTAATCCTGACTAAATGGAAATTTTATCATTTTCTCAAAATGAATCATCCTATCCCTAGTAATAGGTTCTTCCAAGATGGTTT
>JBBQXI010000246.1:0-6457 GCA_038209805.1 Bacteroidales bacterium
GTTACAGTGCCTGAGATCTCCTTGGTTTGGGCCATGAGGACTTGCAAACCAATTGCAAAGAATGCAAGCAATAACGCGATTTTTTTCATGTAAAATAAATTTAAAATTAAACAGCATCAAATTTTAATAAAAACTAGGCTGGAAAACTTCAATTAAAACTTCCCCTTCAAATACACTTCATTCTTGAGAATTTGATTCCCCCAAACCAAATTCTCGGGAAATTTTACTGAAATTTTTTTAGACCCCCCTTCTCAATAAGGTATAGTTGCAAGTTTGTTGCCATACTTTATTGGAAAGACAAATTTAGAAAAATGTGGATAGGATGATTAATCTATAAAGATAAATATTGACATATTTTAACAGTGTTAACAAATATTAAATATTAAAATTTCTGTTTTTATATCTGATTGTGTGGCTAATGTATTCTTTTATAGATTATTATATATGAATTTGTGTGTGTGTGCTTGGATTGTTTAGAATTAATATAAATTACAAAAGTTCATCTAGCCCAATAATTTCATCAATAAAATAGGTCTTGATGCGGAATTTTAGTTCCAAAAATATTGAACTGGAGGTGAGTTTTAGCAAATTTACTGATTCTGGAATAGGATTTTGCTCGTGGTTTAAAAACATGATTTGATCCATTCCGAAATTGAGTGCACCGATTATATCAGTCTCCCAAGAGTCGCCAATCATTATGCTTCTTTTTTTAGAAGCATTGGTTGATTTCAATGCGTGTTCGAAAATTTTCCGGTGAGGTTTTGTGGTCTTAACATCTTCTGAAATAAATACTTTGGTAAAAAATCTGTCTAACCCGCAATTAGAGAGTTTTGAATGTTGTACTTCTTTGAACCCGTTTGTAATAATGTGCATTTGGTATCCCTTGGATATAAGAGTAGTGAGTGTTTCTACTGTGCCTGGAAATAACCGGGTTTGAAGAGCCATGTTTTCAAGGTAAAGGCTGTTTAATTCAATCCAGTTGTAATCATTAATGCCAAATGCTTGCATCGATCTGGAAAACCGTTCAACAATAAGTTTTTGTTTGGTAATTTTTTTCGTGTGATAGTCGCTCCAAAGTGAATGGTTGATCCGCTCGTAAACTTCAAAAAAAGCACCGAATGAATGAAGTTTGGGTAAAAGCCCATTTTGTATCAGCGTTTGTTCCATTGCCAGACGGGAATTGGTAGTAAAATCCCAGAGCGTATTGTCCAAGTCAAAGAACAGGTGATCGTAGGTTCTCATTCGCCATCCTCGTCTTTATTGGCTTTATCAGAAGCGAAACCTTCAAGTACAATTACAATTTCACCTTTAATGGTTTTTGAGCTAAAATATTCGATGAGTTCG
This sequence comes from Bacteroidales bacterium, assembly GCA_038209805.1. Lineage (GTDB taxonomy): Bacteria > Bacteroidota > Bacteroidia > Bacteroidales > Prolixibacteraceae > Aquipluma. Next base: position 1,345 of record JBBQXI010000246.1, read on the forward strand.
GCAAGTGTCCCTCTGCGGTTTTCTTCGAAGAACTTTGATAGTTCGCGAGAAACAGATGCTCGTCTGTCGGGTCCAAGAAATTCGGCAAACTGTTCCAAACTTTTAACCAACCGATACGGTGATTCATAGAAAATCATGGTTCGGGGTTCAGTAACCAGCTCTTTAATCTTTTTTTGCCTGCCTTTTTTCTGCGGAAGAAAACCTTCGAACGTAAAGCGGTCGGTTGGAAATCCAGAATTGACTAAAGCAGGAATCAAAGCTGTTGCACCAGGCAAACATTCCACTTCAATCTCTTTTTCAAGGCAGGTTCTAACCAGCAAAAAGCCCGGATCACTTATTCCAGGAGTTCCGGCATCCGAAATCAGGGCAACATTTTTCCCATCTTCAATTTGCCGGGCTATCATTTCAACTGTTTTATGTTCGTTGAACTTGTGATGCGATATCAGCTTATTTTTGATTTCGAAGTGATCAAGTAGCTTGGACGAGGTACGTGTGTCTTCTGCCAAAATTACATCAACTTCTTTTAAAATACGGATTCCGCGAAGTGTCATGTCTTCGAGATTCCCGATTGGGGTTGGAACTAAAAATAATTTACCCATTGAAATATTTACAATTTTACGATTTACAATTGAATGAATCGGAGGTAATGAATTAGGGCAAAATAATGTCGCATTATTTGTTTTCTAATCGGCAGATTATAAAATCGTAAATGGTACATTATTGAATCGTAAATACTTATCATTTACTGAAACGGCGTTTTAATAGATCGACGAATTTCATGCTGGTTTCGTTCTTCTGAAGTGTAATATTCGCTTTCAGTAGTTCAACAGCTTGTTGTTGGTTTTCGAGCTTGTCCAACTGGTCGATGATGGAATTGTATTTATCGGTATTGTTGCTAAATATCTCTCGGATGAAAAGAAACCGGTCGTTTAGTCCTATTGCAGCCCGCAAACTGGTTATTGACCCATTAGTCAACAAAGGTTCTGTTGATTTGGTTTCACCAATTGTGGCGTTTAGTGACTTATCTTTAGCTGATGGTTCCTCAATAATTAGTTTCTCCTGAATCAATTCTTCAGGTTTAGGTATTTCGCGCATAACGGGTCGTTCAGTAACATCCGGAACAGGTTCGATCTTGATGGTTTCGAGATCGTCTTCTTCCATATCATCAATGTAAATTTCGCGAACTCCGGTCTGTGGATCAGTATTTAGTTCAGTAGGTTCAATGTTTGATTCGGGCTGCAAATCTTCCTCTTCTTTATTTTCTTCGCTGTTGTCCGGATTATTGTCACCAAATTCGATTAATCCTTCTTCTTCTATTTCTTCCTCAATAAAGTCTATGTCATTCTCATCCTGATCTTCATCGTCTGTCAAGTCATCTTCATCAACTTCATGTTCTTCTTCCGAATCTTCTACAATTATTTCATCTTCTTGAAACTCTTCTTCGCCTTCTTCCGCGAAACTTGGCAGATCATCTTTATCTTCTTCGTCAGGTTCCGGAACTTCATCCATTTCTGGTTCATCGAAATTTACAATTTCGAGTTCAGGGTCAGAAATGCTTATATCTGAAATTTCGTATTCGTCAACTTCATTTTCTTCTGAGGAATCATCCGTTGGTATTGCAAAGTTCTTTGCCGAAAGTTCACGTAACAATTCAAATTCCTGACACAAAAGTCGGGATTTACTAATAGCGAGTCCAATAATCAGAGAGATATCGTTCTCGTCTTCTGCAACTTCTTCAGATAATACTTTTAGTTCTTCCAGTTCTTTTTCGATGATCTGGATCAATTTTCGTTTGTCCATTTTTATTTCTGATTTTAATCGGTAATTCAATCTGGTTTTTTATTGGTAAAGATTTAAATTTACCTTTGTTTTCAATACCGGAATACATCTTCGGGAACAATTGGGTTCTGCGCTGATGCCGAAATTCAAGTAACGTAAAAGTACAAAAATCTTTAGCAAATCACATACATGTTTATCGAAAGGGGAATTGACAGACAAAAAAAAACTGGTAGCATTGAAGTTATTGCAGGTTCGATGTTTTCAGGAAAAACGGAGGAATTGATCAGACGTTTGAAACGAGCTAAGATTGCCCGGTTGAAGGTTGAAATCTTTAAACCTGCCATTGACACGCGCTATTCGGTTGCCGAAGTAGTGTCGCACGATGAGAATTCAATTCTTAGTACACCGGTTGAAAGCTCTGGAAACATTATGCTTTTGAGTGGAGATGTGGATGTGATTGGCATTGACGAAGCTCAATTTTTCGACATTGGGTTGATTGATGTGAGTATCTCTTTAGCAAATATGGGCATTCGGGTTATTATTGCCGGACTCGATATGGACTTCAAAGGAAAACCTTTTGGCCCGATTCCCGGGCTGATGGCTGTTGCCGATCATATCACTAAAGTTCATGCAATTTGCATGAGATGCGGCGATGTTGCCCAATTTTCGCACCGTTTGTCAACTGCTGACAAATTGGTTTTGCTTGGCGAAAAAGATGAGTACGAGCCGTTATGCCGTTCCTGTTTTACTAAAACAACCCGCTAATGCCAATCTTATCCATTTCTCAGATATCTTCTGTTGTTGGAGGAGAGTTACGATCAAATGAAAACAATTCTGCCATTTTTATTTCGTCCATCTCAATCGATAGCCGAACCATTTTTGATCCGTCATCGAGTGTTTTTTTTGCACTGAAGAGCGAACGAAACGACGGACATCGATATATTGCTGATTTGATTCATTTGGGCGTTAGGGTTTTTGTTGTTTCTGATTATCTGGATGAATACCAAAAACAGATTAATTGTAGTTTCATAGTCGTTGCAGATACGCTGAAAGCCTTGCAAAAGCTGACAGCATGGCATCGTTCTCAGTTTCAGATTCCAGTTGTTGGAATTACCGGGAGCAACGGGAAAACGATTGTAAAAGAATGGCTGTTCGATTTGCTGCATAACCGGGCTGTTCTCCGGAGTCCGAAAAGTTACAATTCGCAGGTTGGCGTTCCGTTGTCGGTTTGGAATCTTCGACCCGATTACGAACTGGCGATTTTTGAGGCTGGAATCTCGAAGCCGGGAGAAATGCTCAATTTGTTTGAGATTATCAGGCCAACCGTTGGCATATTAACCAACATTGGCGAAGCACATCAGGAAAATTTTAAATCACTTCAGGAGAAGCTTGAAGAGAAATTGCTTCTTTTCAAATCTTGTCAAACTCTTATTTATTGCAAAGACCAGGTTTTGGTGCATGCTGAAATTTCAAAGGGGCTTGTTATTCCTGAAGGAAAAGCTTTTGCCTGGTCGTTTGAAGATAAAACGGCAGATGTTTATTTTAGGCAGACAGTAGTGGGGAGCGGAGTTGAAATTACGACTGAATTCGAAGGGATAAAATACGCAGTTGACTTGCCATTTCAGGATAATGCCAGTTTGGAGAATGCGGGTCATTGCCTGGCTTTAATTTTGTCTCAACATTGGGCTGAGGATTCTGTGCTTGAACAGTTCCGAAGTTTGCAGCCTGTTGCAATGCGGCTCGAAATTAAAGAAGGCATAAACGACTGTTTGCTGATTAACGACTATTACAATTCGGATATTAATTCGCTGCAAATTGCTCTTGGTTTCCTGAATAATCACGCACAACATCCTTACAAGGGCAAAACGGTGATCCTTTCAGATATTCAGCAGGCCGGAATTTCGGACGAGCAATTGTACACAGAAGTTGCCCGATTGTTGCAACTGAATAAGACTAGTCATCTGATTGGTATTGGTTCGCGGATACGGAAACAGGCCGACTTGTTTGAGAAGTCTTCCACGTTTTTTGACTCAACCGACCAATTTCTGGATGCAGTTCAGCCTGACCAATTTCGACAGGAATGCATTCTTCTGAAAGGCGCCCGTGATTTTCATTTTGAGAGGATTTCATCTGTACTTCAGAAAAAGTATCACCAAACAGTTTTGGAAATCGACTTGAATGCAATGATTGGGAACCTTAATTTTTTTAGGTCGCTTATCCGTCCTGAAACACGAATTATGGTTATGGTAAAAGCCTTTTCGTATGGAAGCGGAATGGCCGAAATTGCCCGCATCCTTCAATTTCATAAGGTGGATTATTTGGCTGTTGCAGTTGCCGACGAAGGAATTGAACTTCGGCAGGCAGGCATTGATTTGCCAATTGTGGTGATGAATCCGGAAGAACATAGTTTTGAAAACATGATTGAGTTTCGGCTCGAACCCAATATTTATTCTGAAAATATTTTTGATTCGTTCCGGAAGGTGCTTCAGCAACATGCCGTTGTCCGTTATCCGATTCATCTTAAAATTGACACCGGAATGCACCGATTAGGATTCGATTCGGCAGAAAAGGTTAGTGCTGTGGTAGCCAAATTAGTGGTTCAGGATGAAATGGTTGTCCGGTCGGTTTTTTCGCATCTTGCTGGCGCTGACGAGGCCGTTCACGATGAATTTACACGCGGTCAGATTCAGCGGTTTCAGGAATTATCGTCAATGATTACAGAGAAGTTATCGTATCATATTTTTCGTCACATACTGAATTCGGCAGGAATTGAACGTTTCCCTGAGTTTCAGTTTGAAATGGTGAGGTTGGGAATTGGTTTATACGGAGTAAGTTCTGCCGCAAACCAGCAGGTTAAAAGCATCAGCCGGTTGAAAACAAGTGTATCGCAGATTCGAAAAATTTCTGCCGGACAAACAGTGGGCTACGGGCGAAAAGGTTTAGCACAGAAAGATTCTGAAATTGCTGTTTTGCCGATTGGTTATGCCGACGGATACGACCGCCGGTTAAGTAACGGAATTGGTAACGTGTTTGTAAATGGTCGGGTTGTGCCGGTTATCGGAAATATTTGCATGGACATGTGTATGATTGATGTGACCGGATTGCAGGTTGCAGTTGGCGATGAAGTGGAACTGATGGGCGAACATATTCTGGTGAGCGAAATGGCCGAAACAATCGGAACTATCCCATACGAAATACTTACTGGAATATCACAACGTGTAAAACGGATTTATCTTCAGGAATAATACCAAATGCAATTATATAGTAGTCCAAAAAGTATCTGAAAAGATGTAGGTATATCTGCAGATAGAGTTGATTTCGGTAGCGGTGGTAT
>JBBQXI010000247.1:0-6449 GCA_038209805.1 Bacteroidales bacterium
CTGAAGTGATGTTGTTTGCTTCTGCTTCGTAGCTCAACCCAATACGGTGACGCATTACGTCGGGGCAAACAGCGCGTACATCTTCAGGAATCACATACCCGCGGCGTTTGATGAATGCAAATGCTTTGGCGGCCTGTGCCAGACTAATACTTGCACGAGGCGAACCTCCGTAAGTAATCATATCAACATATTTGTCGAGTTTATAGGCTTTCGGATCGCGGGTAGCAAATACGATGTCAACAATGTATTTCTGGATTTTTTCGTCCATGTAAACATCTTTCACTACTTCGCGAGCTTTCAGAATGTCTTCAGTACGCGTAACTTTTGATGCAACCGGAAATGCCTTCAACAGGTTTTGCTGTATAATTAGCTTTTCCTCTTCTTTAGTAGGGTAATTAATAACCACTTTCAGCATAAAACGGTCAACCTGGGCTTCCGGAAGCGGATAAGTACCTTCCTGTTCAATTGGGTTTTGAGTGGCCATTACCAAAAATGGTTCCTGAAGTTTGTATGTAATTTCGCCAATAGTGACCTGACGTTCCTGCATCGCTTCGAGCAATGCGGATTGAACTTTTGCCGGTGCCCGGTTAATTTCATCGGCCAATACAAAATTCGTGAAAATCGGACCTTTCTTTACGATGAATTCCTCTTTCTTCTGGCTGTAGATCATGGTTCCCAACAAGTCGGCGGGAAGCAAATCCGGAGTAAACTGAATACGTGCAAATTTGGCATCGATACTTGTTGCCAGCGTGTTGATGGCAAGTGTTTTTGCCAATCCGGGAACCCCTTCCAATAAAATATGGCCACCAGACAAAAGTCCTACTAAAAGACTCTCAACCAAATGTTTCTGACCTACAATTACCTTGTTCATCTCCATGCTGATGATGTCGACAAACGAACTTTCTCTCTGAATTCTTTCGTTTAATTCTCGGATATCAACTGTTTGATTCATATTTTTTAGATAAAATGATTTATTTTCTTGTATTTATTTTCGAGAACACGAAAATAAACTATCCTTGCCTGAAAAAGGGTAAATTTTCGTTAAATTTTGTTAAGCTGTTCGTGCTCAAAAGGGCTGTGAAATTAATAAATTCAGCGATCTTTAACAGAATCTGGTTTCACTTTTTTATTTTTGCAAAAAATTAATCCATTGATGCAAAGGTATTTCATCGAACTTGCCTATAAGGGCACTAATTTTCACGGATGGCAAATTCAGCCAAACGCTATTTCGGTTCAGGAAAGTCTGGAAAAGGCTTTGTCGACCATAACCCGTGAGGCAATTGCAGTTACAGGTGCTGGTAGGACTGATACCGGGGTTCATGCCAGTTACTTTGTTGCCCATTTCGATTCAAAAAAAACCAATCTCGATCATCAGGATTTCGCACATAAACTGAACAGCTTTCTGGGCAAAGACATTGTTATTTTTAATGTATCGAAAGTAATTCCGGAAGCACATGCCCGATTCGATGCCATTTCAAGAACTTACCAATATCACCTGAACCTGAGAAAAGATCCGTTTGTGTTGGAAACTTCCTGGTATTTTTTCAGTCAACCCGATGTTGAACGTATGAACGAAGCAAGTCGCATTTTATTTGAATACACCGATTTTACCAGTTTCAGTAAATTGCATACCGACGTTAAAACCAACAATTGTAAAATTTATCAGGCCGAATGGTCACAGTATGGGGCGAATATTGTTTTTACAGTGAAAGCCGATCGGTTTCTACGGAATATGGTTCGAGCGCTGGTTGGGACCATTCTGGAAGTTGGGATTGGCAAAGTTAATCTGGATCAATTCCGGAAAATTATTGAGCAGAAAGATCGCGGGGCAGCAGGATTGTCGGTTCCGGCGCACGGGTTGTTTTTGACAGAAATTGAATATCCAAAAGAGATTTTTAACCCAAAATTATAAAGAATAAATAGAATTTGAAATAATGACATTTACTGAGCTTTACGATAAAATATACAGCGATAATATCCACATGGATTCGAGGCGGTTTGTTCAGATTGTGGAATCGTCTAAAACAGATGTTTTGGCGCTCGTCGATAAAATTGAGCAAGAGGATAGGTCAAAAGTTACCAGATTTGTTGCTGATTATGCCATTAATCTGGCTAGTATTGAGTACACTAAAAAATCTTTGATTTTTCTGAATAGAGCTGTTGACATATTTCAGAAAGATGAACATTTTATAGACAATGATTTGCTGAATGAGCCAATATATGAATCGCTAATTTTGAATCGGGCTAAAATCTATTATGTTCTGAATAATTATAGGCGTGCATTGATTGATTTTAAGCAATTGGGAAATAAATTTCGTTCCAATGATTTGTACCGAAAGGGATACGATGCGTCTATGGATAAGATGCTGACGATATTTCAATGGATTACTCTTTCTGTTTTGGCGATATCAATCAGTTCAATTTTACTTTTAGAACTTGAATCTGGCCTGAAAAGCTTAATGGTAAGTGTGTTGGTTTTATCTTTAATTCTGTCAGCTGCACTTAATTTTATCCAAAGAAAGAAGCGGAAAGAGCAAAATAAAGGCTGAATTCTTCAAATCAGCCTTTATTTTCTAAGCGTCAATTTTCGAATCAATTACCAAATTCTAACAATCAAGCTGTCGGGTCTCCACATCTGGTCTCCTTCTTTTACTCCAAAGGCAGTATAAAATTCAGGAATATTCGATAGTGTGCCGATTACGCGATATTTTGCAGGTGAATGTTCGTCGCTTTTTACCTGGTTGGCTATGGCTTCGGGACGCATGTTCATCATCCATGCCAGTGCAAATCCCAGGAAAAACCTTTCATCCGGAGTTTTACCGGCAATTATTTCTTTATTCTGATATTGTTTGGTTTTCTGGAAAGCCTGATAGCCCATAATGATTCCGCCCAAATCGGCAATGTTTTCGCCTTGAGTTAGTTCTCCGTTAATGTGAAGACTGTCAACCGGATTGTATTGGTTGAATTGTTTCACAATCATTTTTGTTTTTGCATAAAATTTCGTGCTGTCTTCGGCAGTCCACCAATTCTTCAGGTTTCCTTCAGCGTTATACTTACTTCCCATGTCGTCAAATCCGTGGGTCATTTCGTGCCCGAAAGTCGATCCGCCAATGATGGAATATAAGATTGCGTCGTCGGCCATTTTATGTTCGTAACCTGGCACAATAATGTTACAGGCCGGAACCACGATCTCGTTATTCGACGGATTGTAATAGGCATTGTAGTTTTGTGGTTGCATTTCCCATTCGGTGCGGTCAACAGGTTTGCCAAATTTCGAGATATTATAATTAAAGTGCCATTGGTTGGCATTGATGGCGTTTTGTGCGTATGATTCACGATTCACCTTTAGGCTGCTCAGGTCTTTCCATTTGTCCGGATAACCAACTTTCATGATCATGGATTTGAGTTTCGTTAAGGCTTTTTCTTTGGTTGCTTCGCTCATCCAGTCCAGATTTTTAATTCGCTCGGCATACACAGTTTTAACTGCATTTCCAATTTCAACCAGTTTTTCTTTGGTTCCAGCAGGCAAATATTCCGAAACATAAACCTGACCAATCAATTCGCCCAAATAGCTGTCGGTTTGCTCAACAACCCTTTTCCATCGCGGTTTGGGTTGCTGAACTCCACGAAGCGTTTGCGAATAAAATCCAAATACTTCAAGGTAAGTTTTATCATCAAGATAAGAGGAAAGTCCTCTGGTAAGCCTGTATTTCAGGTAGTTTTTCCAATCTTCAAGCGGAAATTTCTTCAGGCTTAAATTTAAGGCGGCAAGGTACTCTGGCTGGCCAACAATGACTGAATCGACTTCGTGAAGTCCGGTTTCCTGAAAAAAGACTTGCCAGTTGAAGTTTGGATTCGAAGCTGTTAGTTGCTGAATCGTTAACTTGGTATAGTTCTTCAGCGGATTGCGGGTGTCTTCTTTTTTACGCGAAGCTAATGCGAGAGCTGTTTCAAGTTTTAATTGATTTACTGCCGCTGTCTTCGCTTTTTGCTGATCGTATCCCAAAATCTGGTACATGTTTTCGAGGTGAACCAAGAATTTTTCGCGAATCTGTAGGGTTCGGGCATCTTTTTCAATGTAATATTGTCTGTCGGGAAGACTCAATCCTCCTTGCCAGATGTTTACAGCATTTTTGCTACTGATCTTGCTATCCTGCCAAACGCCAAATCCAAATAGAGCAGAGCTTGAACCCTTGAAAATGGAGGCTGTTGTTGTTGCAAGCTGACTGATGTCTTTTATCTGATCGATCTGATCGAGGTATTTTTGGATGGCAGCAATCCCAACCTGATTCAGTTTGGCGCTATCCATTCCTGAAAAGTAAAAATCACCTATTTTTTGCTTGTTACTTCCTTCTTCGGATGAGGTTTGAGCGCTTGTTTTACAGATTTTCAGGATTTGAGAATTGATGGTATCCTGAATCACCTGAAAAATGCCACAGCTTTGTTCGCTTGCTGCAATTGGATTTGCTTTGAACCAGTTTCCGTTGGCATACTGGAAAAAATCATTTCCGGGTTTTGCTGTTGTATCAATGTGTGCAACCAGAGGATCGGGTGCATGATCATTTTTTACAGGTTGACAAGAATAAATAGTCATTAAAAAGACAGAACTTGAAAGGAATAATTGAATCGGCTTCATGTGAATTAAATTAAAACAAATATTCTGATTGGTGTGTAAAATAGATTGTTCATTACAAAGTTTGATTTTAAAAACCACTTTTTGATCCTTTTTGCTTTGCTTTTGTTTGCATTACTGAATCAAGAAATTTATCAGTTATGGCTTACACGTTACAAATCAATGATCAGGCTCCTGACTTTTACCTGAAAGCTACCGATGGGAAACATTACGGACTCCGTGATTTCTCGGATGCACGGATTTTGGTTGTGTTCTTTACCTGCAATCATTGTCCGTATGTTTTGGGAAGCGACGAAGTAACCGGGGAAACATCTGAAAAATATAAACTTCAGGGTGTGAGATTTGTGGCAATTAATTCGAACAGCCCCAATACCTATACTGAAGATAGTTTTGAAAACATGGTTCTCCGGATGAATGAAAATCATTTCCCATGGATTTATCTTCATGACGAAACTCAGGAGATTGCTTTGGCTTATGGTGCTTTGAAAACACCTCATTTTTATGTGTTTAATGAGGCGCATAAGTTGGTCTATACAGGTCGTGCGGTTGATCAGCCGCGCGATGCATCGAAAATAACAATCAATGATCTTGACCGAACTCTTTCTGAATTGATTCGTGGAAAGTCAGTTTCGGTGCCAGTTACAAACCCAATTGGCTGTAATATTAAATGGGAAGGAAAAGAAAGACATTGGATGCCTGATGATGCCTGTGATTTGGTTTAATTCCGGCTTCAGCAGGCGTTCGAATGAGCTCACGCCGAAGTCTCCGCCATCGTCTCATTGAAATATCCATTCGATAAACTTTGAAAGAGGGTGCTTGCCAAATCGTGCTTTTTCGTAGTTTTGAGAATGCAAATCGAATTAACCTTGTCAAGAAATTGCCTGTAAAATTTAAAGTCACCCAAATTTCTGCATTGCAGATTTTTCAGCTTTTGCGATATTCGACACTGATACTTATCGGGGTCGTTTTTACGAAATCCGCATTGTCAACATCCGAAATCGGGCAATACGAAACATTTTTATTTTTGGCAGGTGCGGTGAGCTTTTTCTGGTTAAACGGGTTAATTCAGGGATTTCTACCTACATCGGGTAAGCCTTCAGCCTCGCACAAATCGTCTGATTTATTTAATGTTTTTTATCTGCTGATGGCATTTTCAATACTATCAGCGCTTTTTATTTTGCTCTTTGAGCATTCGATTTCAGGCATTTTGCTGAAAGGTTCTGAAATTCCTTTTCTGAAATATCTGCTGATCTATTTGTTGCTTACTTCACCTTCAGGTCTCATCGAATACATTTATCTGATTAAAAATGAAGGAAAAGGAATGCTCGTTTACGGAGTTGTTTCGTACACGCTGATGTTTCTTGTCGTGGTGATGCCGCCGGTTTTCGGGTTGAAAATTGAATACAGTTTAGTCGGATTAGTCTTTAGCTCGGCATTTCGTTTCGTTTGGCTGTTGGTCTTGTTGTTTAGGCATTCGAGTTCGACTTTTAATTCGACTTTTATCAGGAAACACTTAAAAAGCGCGTCGCCACTGGTATTTTCAATGTTTTTAAGCGGATCGGGTCAATACATCGACGGTTTTATCATTTCTCGTTATTTTGATAGTGCAACTTTTGCGGTTTTTCGTTTTGGCGCCCGCGAACTTCCGTTGGTTCTTTTATTGGCCAATGCTTTTAGTGCATCTATGTTGCCCGGTTTTGCCGATCGTTCGAAGCTGAAATCTAATCTCGAAATCATTAAGCAGAATTCACAGAAGCTTGGACTTTGGTTGTTTCCTTTATCCGGAGTATTGATGATGATTTCTCATTGGGCGTTC
>JBBQXI010000248.1:0-6439 GCA_038209805.1 Bacteroidales bacterium
TGGGTGGAATTGCCAATATTTCTTTTTCAGAAGATGGAGAAAGAAAAGCTTTTGACATTTGCCCTGCAAACATGGCTTTTAACCATTTCATCAAAGAGTTAGGTTACGAATACGACCTCGATGGCAACTGCGGACGCACCGGTCAGGTTCAGGAAGAATTACTTCGATTACTAAATGACCTTGAATTTTACCAACATAAAGGGCCGAAATCACTTGGTCGCGAGTGGTTTGAAAACGATTTTCTGCCATTAATTAATTCGTTTCAGCTTGCTCCAAACGATATTCTCCGAACACTTTACGAACATGTTTCTGACCAAATATGCCTTACTGTTGACCAATATCCAAAAGGTAGAATGCTGATTACCGGAGGTGGCGCTCACAATGTATTTCTGATTGAATTGTTCAGTGAAAAAACGAAGCATAAAACCATTGTACCATCGTCGCAAATTATTGATTTCAAAGAAGCGATCATCTTCGCTTTTTTGGGAGTTCTCCGGCTGAGAGAAGAACCCAATTGCCTAAAATCGGTCACGGGTGCCAATCACAATCATTCCGGAGGCGTGATCTACCTTCCCTGATGTTTTACAATAGCTGATATACTTGAATTAAATCATGTCATTCCAGTTTCCGGAAGGTTAACTTTCCAAAGAAACTAAAACCTGACATTATGAAATTCGATCCGGCCTCAAACATTCAGCATCTCAAACAATTTGGCGAATTTGGCGACGTCAACCCTTCCATAACAGACTCATCGACCTACACCTTTTTAAAGGCCGGCGACATGGAAGAAACCTTCCTTGGACATACCGAAGGTTGTTTTCTCTACTCGCGACACTGGAATCCAACCAATAAATACCTTGCAGATGCACTTGCAGCAATGGAGAATACAGAATCTGCTTGGATTACTGCTTCCGGAATGGCTGCTATTACTTGTTCCCTGCTTCAGATTTGCAGTGCCGGAGATCACATCATAACTTCGGTAACCACTTATGGCGGAACTTATGCCTTCCTGAAAAACTACCTACCGAAGTTCAATATTGAAGTTAGTTTTGTTGACATTTCAAACCTTAAGCAGGTTGAAAATGCAATAAAACCAAACACCAAAGTCATTTATACCGAAAGTGTAACAAATCCGCTTCTACAGGTTTCTGATATTCCTGAATTAGCAAAAATTGCACATCGGAATAATGCACTTTTGATGGTCGACAATACCTTTACACCAATGATCATGTCGCCAGTCAGACTGGGTGCCGACATTGTGGTTTATAGTATGACCAAATTCATCAACGGAAAAAACGATTGTGTTGCCGGGGCCATCTGCGGAAGTCGCCAGTTTATTGACGATCTTTCGAATGTAAACAATGGGACAGCCATGCTACTTGGGCCAGTGCTTGATCCGCTTCGTTCATCTTCCATACTAAAAAATTTGCATACTTTGCATTTGCGTATCAGACAACACAGCAAAAATGCCATGTTTTTAGCCCGTGAACTTTCGAAAGCCGGATTGAAGCTTTCGTATCCAGGACTTGAAAATCATCCGCAGCACGAATTGCATAGATCGCTGATGAACGAAGAATATGGTTTCGGCGGAATGCTGGCCATCGATTTCGGAACAGTTGCCAAAGCCAATCAAGTGATGCAAAAAATGCAGGATGCCGATGTTGGTTATTTAGCAGTTAGTTTGGGATACTTCAAAACACTTTTCAGTTGCTCAGGCAAAAGCACCTCGTCTGAGATTCCAGACTCTGTTCAGCAACAAATGGGACTTTCGCAAGGGTTGGTTCGCTTCTCTGTCGGATTAGATAATGATATTAGCAATAGCCTGAAATCAATTCTGGATATTTGTCGCGAAGAAGGAGTGATTGTGTAAAAGGGTTTTCATTGTAAGATTTGTTGTAGCTGTTGTCTCAAACATTTGGGCTATTCTGGTTAACTCCGGAAGAGTGAAATAGTTGTAGTTAACGCATTGATGTGAGGCATCTGTCTGCAAAATAAAATTATTCGAGGCAGACAACAACTCACCGACGGATTAGCATTTGTGCTTAAATGAAACTAAAACCTGTTTATTCGACATAGATAATCAAATTTCAATAACCGAAAAGTACTATATTTGCCGCCGATAAAAATTAAAAAACGACAAATGAAGTAATCAGGGTTTGAAAGTACTTAAGGCACTCCGAACTCTAGGCACTCCGAACTTTTAAAATTTATAAGTATGAAAGCATATGTATTTCCAGGACAGGGTGCACAATACCCGGGAATGGGTAAAGACTTGTACGAAAAATCGCCTTTAGCTAAAGAACTTTTCGAAAAAGCCAATGAAATTTTGGGTTTCCGGATTACTGACATCATGTTCGACGGAACTGACGAAGATTTAAGACAAACCAAAGTAACACAACCCGCCATCTTTTTGCATTCGGTTTTACTGGCAAAAACGCTTGAAAACTTTCAGCCTGAAATGGTTGCCGGTCACTCATTGGGCGAATTTTCAGCCTTGGTTGCCAACGGCACTTTAAGTTTTGAAGATGGTCTTCGCCTTGTTTCGAAACGTGCACAGGCCATGCAGAAAGCATGCGAAGCTGAACCATCAACGATGGCTGCGATTGTTGGACTTGATGACGAGATTGTTGAAGAAGTTTGTGCTTCGATTGACGATGTTGTTGTTCCGGCAAACTACAACTGCCCGGGACAATTGGTTATTTCAGGTTCGTTTGCCGGTATCGACAAAGCCTGCGAAGCGTTAACCGCTCGCGGAGCAAAACGTGCGTTGAAACTGTCGGTTGGTGGTGCTTTCCACTCGCCATTGATGGAACCTGCCCGTGAAGAACTGGCTGCTGCCATTGAGGCAACGCCATTTTCAACACCTGTTTGCCCGATTTACCAGAATGTAAATGCAGCTCCAACCAGCGATCCTGAAGTCATTAAAAAGAACCTGATTGCCCAGTTAACTGCTCCTGTAAAATGGACGCAAACTGCAAAAAATATGATTGAAGGTGGCGCAACTTTATTTACTGAAATTGGTCCTGGAAAAGTACTTCAGGGATTAATTAAGAAAGTTGATAAAACTGCCGAAGTTGCAGGTGTACAGAGCTTCGAATAAAGATATTTCAATGAGGGCTTCACTTTGAGTGAAACCCTGACTATCGTATACACGCTTGATAAAAACGGAAACTGCTGGCTGATTGCCGGCAGTTTTTATTTCAAGATTTCAGTTTTAAATTCCTCCAGAATCTGTTGGTGATCAAAAGCCAATTCCGGAAGTTGGTTGAGCGGAAACCATTGTGCTTTGGCAGCATCATCACCGGCGTTGGCTATCAATTCGCCGTCAGTAAAAGCATAAAACAGCACTGAAATGGTTCGGTGACGCGGATCCCGATTCACGCCCCCATAGGCACGAAACTGTTTTAACTCCCCTACCCTCAATCCGGTTTCTTCTTCCAACTCTCGTCGGCAAGCTATTTCAAGTTCTTCATCCATTTCAATAAAGCCACCCGGAAGTGCCCATTTGCCTTTGAATGGGTCGCGGCCTCGTTCAATCAACAAAACAGAATTTCGGTTACTGATTAAAATGGCATCAACAGTAACTGCAGGACGGGGATAATTGTAGGAGAACATAGCGAGTTATGAATTATAAGTTATGAGTTCGGAATTAAGGAAAAGTCATTCGAAATATTTCACCTCTTTTTATAATGACAAATGACATTTTCCTTAGTCTTTGATTATTCTTTTCATCACACGCATTTGGTGGGTATAGCGCTTGGTATCCACATTAAATATTCCAAACTGATCGACATTATCAATTCTGACTTGTCCTGAAGCATGGATAATTTTATTCTTCTCCCAAATGATACCGACATGAACAATCCGGCCTTCATTATCATCAAAAAAAGCCAGATCGCCAGGTTTGGTTTCCTCAACAAAACTAAGCGCCTTTCCGCAATGAACCTGCTGACTGGCATCGCGAGGAATTTTGAATCCGGCCATTTTATAAATAATTTGTGTCAAACCCGAACAATCGATGCCAAATGGAGAGCGCCCTCCCCACAAATACGGCGCATTATAATATTTCAACGCCTGATCAATAATAACCTTTCGAATATTTGCTGGTTTCTTATAGGTAAAATTACCGGTATGGCGAAAAACGTCGTATTGAATCGAGAACTCTTTCAGATAAGGCCGCCAACAGGGCAAAGTACTTCCGGCAACAATCATCATCGTTTGTTCAGCATTTATCGGAATAATGTTAAAAATGTCGGTACTAACTGCAAAAGGAAAATGATCAATTTTCTGGTACGACTTTTCAGGAAGTGGGGTAATCATTTTCATGTCGATCCAACCTTCGCATCCATCAAATGCAAGCTTGATATTAGCCCAGCCAAGCATAATTTCATTGACGATAAAATGTTCACCGTATAAAATCTGGGTTATCATTTCGCTTTGCTCGGAGGGTTCCCTGCGAACAGGTATAATACTCAAACCTGAAATGCCGTAATTCATAGTGTAAAATATTACTGGAGCGTTCAATCTGGCGAATTAACAAAACCTCTTCAAATTATTCCTTTTGCCCAAAAATTCGAAGATTTTATTAATTTTTAGTTGATCAAAGATAAAACTTAACAGTTACTTTCTAAATTGCAATGGTTTTCAAATTCCAGAACTTATGAAAAAGTTATTAACCCAACTGAATCATTCCTATCATCTTTTTTACCTGGCAATGGTATTTATTGCCGGTATTGGCTTAATTTTTTTGGTATTTCCGGGCGAAAGCCGGTTTAAATTTGAATTTCAGAAAGGAAGTCCCTGGAGGCACGAAACACTGATTGCTCCTTTCAATTTCGCCATTTTGAAAACAGATGCTGAAGTAAAAGCAGAAACAGACTCTATACGAAATACTTACATCCCATACTTTGCGCTGGACACTTTGGTCGGAACCAATAAAATCAAAGAATTTTCAATCAACCTGGCTAAATTAACCATTGACAATCCTGAATTTAAATCAATAAAGTCAATTTCAACTTTTCCGGAAATTCTGCTAAACATTTATAATTCTGGAATTCTACCTCAATCAATAAGCACTTATGCGGAATTGAATGGAAAATCAGAAATCAGGCAAATCCGAGGAAATAAAGCCGTTAAATTACCATTAGAAAAAATACGTTCCATCAAATCGGCCTATTTAGAATTGAATGACACCATCAGAAAGCTAACAGGCAAGTATTATCCGGAATTGATTCAAAAAATTAACCTGAGTGATTTTATTGCCGAGAACCTGAGTTTTGACGAAAAACTGAATCAGAACGAACAAAAACAGCTACTCAACGAACTTTCATCAACCAAAGGAATGATTCAGGCTGGCGAACGAATCATTTTTCAGGGCGATTTGGTTGGTCCCGAAAAGTATATTATTCTCGAATCGCTTAAAAAAACATACGAAACAAAGCGAGGCGACAACATCGAATATTTACTGGTCATTGCAGGGCGAATTGTTATTATTGCCACTCTAATCGCTCTGATGTTCCTGTATTTGATTTTCTACCGCCGCGAACTTTTCGAACATAAACGCAAGCTAAGCTTCATCATTATGATGATTGTAATCATGGTATTCATGGCAGCCATTGCCACAAAAGTGAATGCCATTGATATTTATATGGTGCCAATGGCCATATTGCCAATCTTGGTAAGGATATTTTTCGATTCGCGTACTGCCATTTTTTCACTGATGATCACCACGTTGCTAATTGGATATTTCGCACCTAACAGTTACGAATTTATCATTATACAAATGATTGCCGGTATAATTGCCGTATTCAGCCTAAACAGGTTGCATAAACGCTCGCACATTGTATTTTCAGCACTTTGGGTATTTTTATCTTATTCGATCGTTTATATTGCTCTGGCCTTAGTTCAGGAAGGAAGCCTGAAAACCATCAACTGGACAACCCTCAAATGGTTTGGATTCAGCAGTCTATTCATTTTCATTACTTATCCGCTCATTTACATATTCGAAAAAGTATTCGGATTTGTGTCAGATGTTACCTTAATTGAGCTTTCGAACACCAATCAACCTTTATTGCGCAAGCTGGCTGAGGAAGCTCCCGGGACTTTTCAACATTCACTTCAGGTGGCTAATCTGGCAGAGGCGGTAATTCATAAAATCGGAGGAAACCCTTATCTGGTATATGCAGGAGCGCTTTACCACGACATAGGAAAGACTCGCAAATCGGAGTATTTCATCGAGAATCAGGCCGCGGGAATGAATCCTCACGATAGTCTTGATTATTTGAAGAGTGCTGTTATTATTATTGACCATGTAACATACGGAGTACAGCTCGCACGAAAATATAAATTACCCGAAGTGTTGATTTCATTCATCACCACACACCATGGCACCACTCAGTCCAATTATTTCTACAAGAAGTATCAAATAGAAAATCCGGGA